>JADMKR010000191.1 GCA_015478765.1 Flavobacterium sp. | reverse complement strand
GCAACTGCTTTTTGAGCGAATGCCGGTATGTCGGTGCCCGGTTTTAAAATTACAAGATTGTGACCCATGGATTCCTTTGGCATTTTGCCAACGTGGTTCAGTGTGAGTGTAATTGTACCGACGGATGCGCGCAACTCATTTTTTGTAAACTGCATTTGATCATTGCTGTCAATCGACAGGTTATTGCTTTTGGTACTAGTTTCATCGGTTACGGTTTCCGCCGATTCCGTTGGAACTGCATGTTGATCGTGAGTGTCTTCCGTTTTTTTGTCACTGCCACAAGAATTCAGCGCAAAAACTGCAAATGCTACCAAGGCAAAATTTGATAATCTTTTCATGATAAAATTAAATTTAGAGATTCGGGATTGTCCCATTATTACTACTGCAAAGATCGGCACAGAAGAGCCGGCCGAACTATGACTTGAATCATATAGCAGAAATATTTAGTTAAGGTGCTTTCGTACGACTTGCAGAAGCATCATCAGTAGTCCCGCAGGAAGTAAAGCCGTTGCTGCTAAAAGATAAACCGTCAAATTATCGACAGTGCCGAATTTCATGAAAGTCATAGCCCCTTGCAGAAACAACAGAATTTCGGTAAGCAGAAAACCGCAATAAAAAACCAGTGTTCCCCACTTCCAATAACCACGCTCACGCCCCAGGAAGTTGGACGCCGCTACAAAATAAAACAGAAAACCCGTTATGAGTCCGAGTGCCGAAAGGTGAATGAAACCAATGGTCAAATTCCGCACTTTATAGGATGCGGTGGCGACTGCCGGCAATGCCGTAGCCAATTGAAAACCGATTTTGAGTACGAATGAGAATAGCGATAGCAGCAACAGATTTTTAGACGCATTAGGAAAGCATTCTGATAACTTCTTCCAATTAGGAAGTAAAAGCGCCAAGAACATGCCCAGCGCGCCAACCTGCAACACCAATCCCGCCAGGTTTATGTAAAATAAAAATGCATCCGGAAAAAACCAGCTCAGAGGAAGCGCCCAGGTGAGAATAACCGAATAAAGCAACAAATGGTAAAAGAACCGGAAGCGCCTCGCATCAACCACAACTTTCGCATTAAGAAGCATCGCAAAAAATATCGCCAATACGGCAAAGACAAACCATCCGTTAAACTGGAAGTGCAGAAAAAACTGGATAGCCGATTTATAAAACGGTGACAATTTTCCGGCAATATTGGCTAAAATCCCCAGCGACCACGCTCCCATCGTCGATACTACCATAAATCCGAGTGCCGTTCGCAGCAGTGAACGCGGAATTTCAGAAACGGAATGCGTGTCTTTCCAAATTCTGTAACTGAAAACATAACTCAGTACGATGTGCAGTGTGGAAAACACAATCGAGAACAGGCCGTAGCCCTGAATAGGAAATGAAATCATCATTCCGATTACAGATACTTGTGTCGCCCAGAAAAGCTTGTTGTATTTTTTTGATTCGCTTTCGGGCACAAACTGATATACGAAGAAACAATATATCATCAAATATACCCAGCCTAGCATAGCGATATGCGAATGGGCATGAATAAAATACCGGAATTCAATTGGTATCGGAATTACCATTGTATACCGCAACAGCAAGCCCATTACTGCGGCGATAAGAAAATTTGTGATGCAGACAGCCAACCAGCTTTTGCGCATGATTTTTTATTAAGCCCTAAAAATAAGCTGAATCCCTGACGATGGAAAATCTTCGGCGGTCAAAATTTTTCGCGAAGTTCCCAATTCACCTAAAATAGGCGTGTCGTTTACAAAATATTGGATAAAGTACTTACCGGAATACCCCGTGGTTCTCAGATACGAGATCATTTCGGTCATGTCGTCTTTGGAAATCAAATCGGAATGCAGCGTGGTTCGCACTTCAAAATCCATTTTGCTTTGAATCAGCATTTGAAGGCTTTGGTTGAATTTATCGTAAAGATTGCTGACGGTGATTTTCTTGAAATTTCGCGGAAGCGCCTTATAGTCGAGTGCGATGTAATCGACTTGTTTTTCGGCAATTAATTGTTGGAGCAGTTTCGGCGCCGATCCATTTGTGTCAATTTTGACGTAATAACCACGTTTGCGAATTTCGCCGATGAAATCGGGCAAACCCTTATGAAGGGTACATTCGCCGCCACTCAGGACCACACCTTCGAGAAGTCCTCTCCGTTTATCGAGAAATGCAAGCGCTTCATCAAACGAAATCTTTCCCTTGCCGGTGACAATATCGGGATTATAACAGTACACACACCGCATATTACAGCCCGCAAACCACAGAATGCAGGCTGTCTTATCCGGATAATCCAGTAAAGTAAAAGGCGTGATGCTATATAGCGGATTTGCCACTATTTTTCAGCAAAGTGCGTTCGCTGTTTGTGCTCGCCCTTCTTTCCAATGTTGAAACTTTCAACAGGACGGTGATAGCCCATTACCCTAGTGTAAACTAGGCATTTACTCCTTTTTTCGATGTGCTTGGTCAGGATGTCTTCAGTTTGTGTTTTCATATTCTTCTGGTTTAAGGTTGTTGAGTATTAAATCGTCGCATTTCGGACAAAATTCGTGTTCGCCGGTGAGATAACCGTGCACCGGACACACACTGAAAACAGGCGTTACCGTGATGTAGGGAAGTTTGAAATTCGTCAGTACTTTTTTGACGAAAGTCTTACACGCCTCCGCCGTGCTGATCTTCTCGCGCATGTACAAATGCAGTACGGTACCGCCGGTGTATTTGCATTGCAACTCGTCCTGAAGCATGAGCGCTTCATAGGGATCGTCGGTAAAATCGACCGGAATCTGCGAACTGTTTGTATAGTAGATGTTTGCACCTTGACCCGCTTGTAAAATATCCGGGTAGCGTTTTTTGTCTTCTTTAGCGAAGCGATAGGTGGTGCCTTCCGCTGGTGTCGCTTCCAGATTGTAAAGGTTTCCGGTTTCTTCCTGAAACTCCTTCATTCGCTTGCGGATATGCTCGAGTATTTCGGAGGCAAGTGCAATTCCATTCGAACTCGTAATCGTATCGCCGCCTTTCGAAAGGTTCCCGATCATCTCATTCATTCCGTTGACGCCTATGGTCGAGAAGTGATTTCGGAAATGCGAAAGATATCGCTTTGTATAGGGGAAAAGTCCGCGGTCGTACATCTCCTGAATAAATATCCTTTTCTTTTCGAGCGTCGATTTTGCGTTGTCGATCAGATAATCCAGGCGTTTGTACAATCCGGGAATGTCACCCGAAAACAAATACCCGAGTCGCGCCATATTTACCGTGACCACGCCTATGCTTCCCGTCATTTCGGCACTGCCAAACAATCCGTTTCCGCGTTTTAGCAATTCGCGCAGATCAAGCTGAAGTCGGCAACACATGCTGCGTACGGCGTTAGGTTTATAAGCTTCGGGGTTTTCAACCTTCTCGCCGTTTTCATCTGTCAGGTATTGGCTTCCAATAAAATTCTGAAAATACGACGATCCGATCTTGGCCGTGTTTTCAAACAGCAGCTCGACATTTTCGCTTTCCCAATCAAAATCCTCGGTGATATTCACGGTCGGAATCGGAAAAGTGAACGGTTGGCCGCCTGCATCGCCTTCAGTCATAATGGTATAATATGCCTTGTTGATGAGATCCATTTCGGGTTGAAAATGTCCGTAGCTCAACGCAACCAGCGAATCGGCTCCCCGTTTTTTGGATTCCGCGAGCAAATCGGCGTCATTGATATCCTCAAACAGATGCCTGTCTTTTTTGGTCGGTATCTGATCTTTGAGATCCGATGGCGCGGTCCAGTCCAATGTGATATTGGTGAATGGCGATTGTCCCCAGCGAGCCGGCACATTGAGATTATAAACGAATCCGCGAATAGCCTTTTCAATTTCAACATACGAAAGTTTGTCCTTGAAAACATACGGTGCAAGATAGGTGTCAAACGAACTGAATGCCTGTGCGCCTGCCCATTCGCTTTGAAGAATCCCTAAGAAGTTTGCCATCTGGCCGAGTGCCTCGCGAAAATGCGACGGAGCCCTGCTTTCGACACGCCCGCGAACGCCATTAAAGCCTTCGTTAAGCAACACGCGCAAACTCCATCCGGCGCAATATCCGGTCAGGCAATCCAAATCGTGGATATGGATGTCGCCGTTTCGGTGCAGATAGCCTTCTTCTTTTGAATAAATCTTATCCAGCCAATAATTAGCGATGATTTTCCCTGCGGTATTGTTGACCAGACCGGCATTTGAGTACGACGTATTCGCATTGGCATTGATCCGCCAGTCGGTTTGACTGATGTATTCCTCTATGGTTTGCGTACTGTCGACATAAGTGGTGTCATCGTTCAATCCGTGGAGATGCTCGCGCTGCAGTTTTCTAGTATGGCGATAAAGCATGAACGACCGCATTACGTCGAAAAGATCCTGCTGATACAGTGTCTTTTCGATGATGTCCTGAATTTCCTCGACAGCCCAGGTTTCCTTTTCATCCAGGAAATTCATTACCGTATTAAAAACGCTGTTGTTGACCGGCTTGCTTACGCTGGCAAATGCTTTGGCGAGCGCCTCTTCAATTTTGTAGCCTTCAAACGGCTTGTATGAGCCGTCACGCTTTATCACATACTTTTCCATAATGGTTAGTTTCGCAGTTCTTTTTCCATTGCGATTGCCCGTGGAAACAGAATGTTATTTTCCAGATGGATGTGCGTATGAAGATCCTGCTCAAACTCCTGAAGCATAGCAAATGTCACGCGATAGGTGCTGCATGCGTCGGCGGGCGGCGTGTAATTGTCTGTTAGTTTTGCGATTTCCTCGAAACGTTCCCCTTCGGTGGTGTGTTCGTCTTTCATCATCGCTACCGGATTCTCGACTGTTCCGAAATGTGGATTTTCCAAAGGAAGGTTACCTGCTTTTGCTTTGATCATTTTTTTGATGAATGGGAACAGCATCAGTTCTTCTTTCTTCATGTGTGCGGCGAGTTCACCGGCCGATTCATAGAACAGATCGTGAATGGTGAATAATTCCGGGTGCCTTTCACCATGTACTTTGCACAGTTTGTTCAGATATTGAATCAAAACGGGCGACTTTTCCTCCACATAGCGGTGGTGTTTTTTCTCGATGTAATCGATCAGCAAATCGGATGGCCATGATTGGTAATCGGTTCCGTTACCCGACAAATCGCTTGCTGCCCGCGTGAGTTCTTCGGTTAGGGTGTTGACAGAAACGTTTTTCTTCTCACAAACTTCTTCCAATGTCCTGTTTCCTTTACAGCAGAAATCGATTCCGTACTTTGAGAAAACCGCTGCTGTTCTAAAATCCTCTGCTACAATTTCTCCAATTGTAATTTTTGTATCTACTACCATGTTTTAATTTGTTTAAAAAGTTACTAATTCATTATTTTTCGAATGCTCGACGATAAGTGTAGCCACTGTGAGCATATTTATCAGTTCGGTGATTGGTTTTGAAATGCTTTCGGTCTGGAAAATCGAATCGGCAATTTCCTTAAGGTGCTGAATATCGAGCAATGCTTTATTGATAGCGCTGTCAATATGATATTGTTCCAGCACCGATTTTAAATTATCTTTCAGTTCATCAATTTTTTTAGTGGAAGCCGCCACCGAACCGACGGGGAATTTGTTGACATAAATCGTAGTGGAATGTGAGATGTCGTCTATAGTATCACAGACTTTCACCGATGCCTGGTGCGCAAACACCAAAGCCTCCAGAAGTGAGTTGGACGCCAGCCTATTTTTTCCATGTAAACCTGTGCGCGCACATTCACCTATGGCATACAGATCATTGACCGTCGTTTGCGAATGCTGGTTGACCGTGATTCCGCCACATTGATAATGTGCAACCGGGATAATCGGGATGCGGTGTTTCGAAGGATTGATGCCTTTGCTTTTACAATAATTATAGATTGATTCGAAATGGGTTTGGAGTTTCTGAATGTTCAAATGGGTGCAATCCAGGTAGGCATGTTTTTGCCCACTTTTACGCAGTTCTTCGACAATCGCTTTCGACACAATGTCGCGTGTTGCCAGTTCGCCATTAATATCGTACGAAAACAAAAAGCGTCTTCCGTTTTCGTTTACTACATGTGCTCCCGCGCCCCGAAGTGCTTCTGAGAGAAGGAAACTCGGATTCCGATCGGGTTCATACATTGCCGTTGGGTGAAACTGCATGTAGTGCATATCCTGGATTTGTGCTTTTGCACGGTGGGCAATCGCAACTCCGTCGCCGGTAGCAATAGGTGAATTGGTGGTATTCTTAAAAATCTGACCGCAACCGCCAGTGCTCACAACGGTGACTTTCGCCCGAATATATCGCACCACATTTTCATCGTCGAAATACCAGGCGCCCACGCAGTTGTCGGTTTCGGTGACCAAATCGGCGACGTAATGGTGTTCAAGAATGGTTATATTTTCAAAGCGTTTCACCGCTTCAAGCAATGTTTTTTCGATTTCAAATCCGGTGTTGTCTTTGTGATGCAATATCCGAGGTTGCGAATGGCCGCCTTCGAGTGCGAGATCCCAATCGGATTTATTTTTGTCGAATGCCATTCCGAGGTCGATTAGTTCCTGCAAACGTTCAGGCGCCTGATACACGACCATCTTCACAATTTTCGGATCACTCTCGCCGCCGCCCGATTTAAGCGTGTCATTTATATGTTGGTCAAAACTGTCCCTCAAATTATCCATCACGGCGGCAATCCCTCCCTGTGCGTGTAATGTGTTTGACACTTCGGCCTTTTCCTTGGTCATTATCGTAATCGAAAGGTCTTTTCTTTTGCTGGCGGTTTTAACGGCAAATGAAAGTCCGGCGATTCCTGTTCCTATTATGAGTATATCTGTTTTTCGCATAATCTGCTTATGAAAGTTCCAACATGCGTTGGATTGGAATTAAGGCCTTGTGCCGCAACTCATCGGTAATCCGTATTTCGGGAGAATTATTTAACAGGCAGCGATACAATTTCTCGAGCGTATTGAGTTTCATGAACGCGCATTCGCTGCAGGCACAGGTATTGTCGTCATACACCGGCGCGGCAATCAATGTTTTGCCGGGAACATCTTTCGAAAGTTGGTGAAGAATTCCGGCCTCGGTCGCGACAATGAAAACTTTAGTTTCGCTGTTGCGGATATAATTCAGCATTCCTGAAGTTGATCCCACATAGCTGGCTACGTTTAGTATCTGGGATTCCGATTCGGGATGCGCAACGATTTCAGCTCCCGGATGCTGTTTATATAAGGTGATTAGTTTATCTAGTGAGAATGCTTCGTGCACAATACACGAACCGTCCCACAATAGAAGATTCCGATTGGTTTCCTTTTGAAGGTATTTTCCGAGATTCCGATCGGGTGCGAATAATATTGGTTGCTCTTCGGGAAAGGATTCTATAATTTTTTTCGCGTTTGATGACGTACATACGATGTCGCTAAGTGCTTTGATTTCGGCTGAACAATTGATGTAGGTCACCACTTTGTGATTTGGATGCTCGGCTTTCATCTTGCTGAAATCTTCGGCCAGACAACCATCGGCCAGCGAACAGCCCGCATTCATGTCGGGTAGCAATACGGTTTTTCCCGGATTGAGGATTTTTGCCGTTTCGGCCATAAAGTGCACGCCGGCAAAGACAATCACATCAGCGTTGGTCGAGGCTGCTTTCTTGGAAAGTTCGAGGCTGTCGCCTACAAAATCGGCTATTTCCTGAATATCAGCTTCCTGATAATAATGCGCCAGGATTACCGCATTTCGCTCTTTGCGCAGCCTGTTTATTTCGGTAACCAACATTTGTTTGTTCATATCCGTGATGCCTTTTCAAAGTATCGTTACGATATATTGTTACGATCTGAAGCAAAAGTAGGACGTTCAAAACAAGCTGTTTATGACTGCAATCATAAGGATGCAATTTCTGATACTATTACACCGGAATCGATGTCAATTCGGCTTCAGCCAAATCGAGCGCCATGATGCTGGCGACAAATTTGTCTTTAAAGAACGATCCCGTGGTAAACAAATCCCTGTAATAGGCTATTCCGTCAAGAAGATTAGCGCGGAATTTAATGAGTTGCTTGTCGGCAAGCGAACCCGATTTAATTGCGGCATTCAAAAACTGCAAATACAGCGACAATTCCTTAATGAATAAGTTCGGCCGGTTATCCGATTCCATTATCGAAGGTCCACCGTAAATATGCTGTATCATTTCCTTTAGCGAATACTGCCGTCCGAAATACGCGATATTGGGTCCGGGACAAACCACCACCCCGTCATCGCCTTTAATTTTAATGTCATTTTCATGCAGCGATGCATTCGCCAGTCCGACGCACAGACAAGCTTTTTCAGTAATCGCTTCGTGTTTGGCATCATATTCAGCTGAGGAAATTGTAGCTGCTTCAGAATCCAGTTGTTTAATTTTTCGCTCCTGATATTTTCGGGAAGCCGTACAGATTCCCTCTTTGCCATATTCGGTGTTGAGCGCCAGGAATTTCTTGGGACACGGACTTCCGGGTTTCTGATTATCGATACGTTTTTGCCGGTTGAAATCGGTTGTGGTTCCTTTGACGGTGTTGAACGGGACGCCTAACGGCGACAGGTTGCTGGTGTACAAATCGGCTTCGACCGCTTTGGCTAATAATTCTCTGGTGGCGGCATCAACCGAGGTAGCTTCGGGAACCAACAAAAAAGGTGAACCCCAGCCAATCGAATCGGCATTGTAATGATCGATCAAAAATTGATGCTCTTCAGCGGTGCCCACGCCGCCCTGTACGCTTATCTTAATGGGCAGCGGCGATTGCGGCACAGGTGCGTTTTTCAGCAAAAGTGCTTTCGTTAATAGTTGGTGCATCGAGTCAATGAGTTCCTCGCGTTTTTCTTTGAATTCTTGCATGATCGGGCCCAGCAGCAAGCCATCGGTTGCAAAGGCGTGACCGCCACAATTCAACCCCGATTCGATGCGGAATTCTGAAACCCACAGGCCTTTTTTGGCGAAGAAATTTCCCTGTATCATTGCCGATCTGAAATCGCTAACCTTAATGGTGATTTTCTTTCGGAGTTTAGAATTTTCGTCCGGGAAAAAATCGGAGAAATTCTCGAAATAGCCATACAGCCTCGGATTGAGTCCGGCTGATAATACTACCGACGATTGCAGCGTGCTGTTCGCAAAGCCGCGCAATGCAGCATGGGCATCGTTAAATTCGACTGGTAGCGGAACATTTTTTTCGAAATTTTCCCGATCGACTTTTGTCATGATATTCACATCAATGTCGCCCGGGTGCAGATGATCGTTGCAAAATTTAAGAATATTGTCCTTTATAGACCCGCTCTCCTGGATCATGTTCTCAAGTCCCTTTTTGATCTCCGACGTCGTTGGAAGCATTGCCCTAAAATTTTCCAGAATCGCTGCATTTTCAGAAAGTTCAGCTTTGAATGCCGTGAATTTTTCGTTCACTATTTTGTCGACAAGATTCAGGTAAGATGTGATCCGTTTTGCCCGGTAATCATAAATTTTCTGGGTGATTTCCTGATACGGGATATTAAATTTACGGCTGTAGAACGCATTCATCTTTTCGATCAGATCGTCGTCCATAATGGAAATGACAGATGAGATTCCGTATTGCGCCACTCGAATGGGGCTGTCGATAGTAAAAGCCAGTCCCATTACTGGGATATGAAAGTTATGTAATGCTTGCATTAAATATTGTCTTTTTTATTGGGGGTAAAGATTATTTTTCTTTCGACGGTAAAAAATGATTTAAATCATATAAATCAAAATTTCATCGTCCCCTGAAAAGCATCCTTAATATCAGCATCAAAATCAGTTCTGAAAAATAAAATTCAGATAAAAATTCCGCCCTTGTCTCGGAATATTATTCCAATCGCCAAAAGTTGAATAGTACGCATCGAGCATATTGTCTATGCCCACTTTCGAATGCAGCCTGTATGATCCGATCCGGAATAAATAGCCAGAATTGAAATTAACGATGGCATATGCCGGAGTTGCATCTTCGCCGTACGAAGGCGCGAAATTCCGCTGTGCGTTGTTTCCGTGTAGCTGCACTTCAGCTGAAAAATCGCTTTTCTGGTACGCTAGCGCCGCGTTGTAGCTGAACGGGCTGATAAATGGCAGGTTTTCATTTCCGTTGTCGTTCCCGATGTTATACTGCAGTTGCAACTTCGTTGTGAAGCGTGGGGAAATTTTATACGCTGCTTCGGCATTCGCATTGAAAATCGAAGCGTACGGTAACGATGTATACAATTTCACTCCGTTGGCACCAATCGTCATCGGCAACATTTGAGGATCCGGCATGCCTATGATATAGTCGATGATATGAAAATAGCTGGACGAAATTTTCGCTGCAATCTTTTCCTTTTTATAACCGACCGAAATGCTGCCCTCAATCGATTTTTCATTTTTCAGCATCGGATTACCCACATAATCGAAATTGTCAAAACTGTTGAAAAGATAAAACCCATAGCCTTCAGACACCGAAGGTGCGCGTTCGCCATATCCGATTCCGATGCTGTAACTGAAAACTTTATTGAATGAATAAGTAGCCGCCAGGTTTTTGAGCAGTCTTTCCTTTGTTTTCGGCATATCGGGATAAAATATCCGCATGCTCTGAAGGCCGAATTCGCTGGCAACAGTATTATTGTGATAGCCTGTACCACCTGAAATTCTCAGCGTCGACGCCGGCGATAAAGCATAACTTTCCTCGATGAAAATTCCGCTAAAAAGCGTTCGGACATCGGGCCAGGTGAGCATAAACATCAGGTTTTCATCAGGATTATCGGGATACATAGTCATCTCGGCGTCCGAAATATTATAGTACGCATTGAGGTTAATTTTGAAATTGTGCTTACCTGATTTTCCTGTCGCGACCGAGTAGCCGCCAAATGTTTTGGTCTTGCCGGGCATATCCATATGGATCGCGACATTTTCGCGTTGGGTATCGTCCATAATGTGCGTGACTTGATTGTAATATATCTTCGATTCCCAATTTGAAACAAGTCTGGAGCTAGGTTTGACCTCATATGTGACCGATGTGATAATAGCCTCCGCAAGCGAAACATCCATAGGCAATGCCGGATAACCTACATCGGTGGCTTTGTCGTAAATCACCGATGCCTCGACGACTTTGTTATTACCCAAACGCAGACCCGAGGTGGCCGACAAATTCAGTTTGGAAAACTGTGAGTATGGAACTTCGATATTATTGCCTGCTGTGTAGTTTTCGGAATCGCGGGACATCACATCGGTATCCATAAAAAAGTTTTCCTGCGAGTAATTAACCGCTGCTCCAAAAATTTTCTGGCTTGCATTGGTTTCGAAACCTGAACTCAGCGTGGTTTTCCAACCTTTCGATCCAAATCCTGTTCGGTTACGAACTAAATTGACGGCGCCTCCTATTGTCGAACCGTAAGTGCTGCCATGCTGTCCCGAAGTAATGGATGCTTCGGCGAGATTTGACACCTCAACATATGAGGTTATCGGATCCATTTTATCGGTGCAGGCGCCAAAAACATGCATTCCTTCTATCGTAACAAGCGTACGCTCTGTCGCCATACTGTTTATTACGGGCTCCCAGGCATAGCCACCCCGTTTGATCATTGTGATAATTCCCGATTGCTCGAGGTAATCGTCTATCGAAGCAAGCGGTTTTGCCTGTTTGAGGTTCAGTTCTTTTTTTGGCGTGATCAGGATGACTTCTTCGAGCTGAATCGAATCGATTGTTTGCGAAAACGCACACGGTGAAGCCAGTAAAATCAAAGTTACAAGTAAACTTTTCATGATGTTGTAATATATGGTAGTCCAAGGCCGGAGTTTAGCGGCCAAAATTTTAACTGAATTGCGGTTGGAATTAATTTTATAGAATAGTGCAATTGCTCTTTCGAACAGCTCTATGCAAATTTGCGAGGCATTTTTAAACGCAATACCTTGTTTTTAAAATTCCAATTCAAAGAAAATACTGCTTTCGGGATTGGTATCGGTTACAGGCTCGCCTTTAATGACAGCAGCATTGGCGTCGAGCAATTGAAGGTTGATTTTCCAATAGCCGGTCATCGTGAGCGAAAGCGTTCCGTGATATAAATCGGCGGCACCGGAAACCAGATGCTGATTGTTTGGCGAACCGTGATTTCCCATACTTGGCATGCGCGGATCGATTTTCAGCGTATAACCCTGAACTGGCAAATAATGCATCATCGACTGCTTTTTATACACCACTGCCGACATAGCGTTCAGCGCCACCTGCGGATTGATCGGGTCGGCCATGGCTACGATATAGTTTTCACCATCTGAACCGGTAAATGATACCACGCGTCTTTTTGGCGATGCGGGAACCGAAATAAGATCGCTGGCTGAATACGACACTCCGTCGATCTCATAATCGACTCTCAGCGTCCAGTATTCGCTACTGTTTTCCGCCATTTGAAAAACGATATAACCATGGTGGAGGGTTTCCTTTCCAATGGTTTTTGTAACTTCGGAAAACGGACACGAATGTTCCATTGCAGTCATGTGCATTAGGGGCATCCAGGAAATCGAAGCATTTTGGACATAGTGGCTATCGGCTTTATCCTTGATTCGCAAAGAGATGAGATTATAGCCTTGTTGAAGCATCCCGGTTGCCGAATACATTTCAACGATATGAGACTCATTTTCGATTTGTTGTACCAATGTATGTTGGTCGATTTCGTCAGCAATCGTGGGGGTTTCATCAGGCGAGCATGATATAAAGACAGCAAGTATTGCAACAAAGATATATTTGAAGGATTTCATCGTAAAATTTTTAAGTATGGATAATTGGGCCCTGCCACAGTCAATCTGTGGAAAGCAAATACGCTAAAAATTAAACTGATGCCGGCGGATGGAATGCCGAATCGGAATCCTGATAGGAGTACAAATCGCAGTAGGCTTGTGCCACTATATTTGAAGTTACAGCGGGGACCGAAAGCCGATAATCAGCAGTTTCAATGTAGAACAGGATTTCAGCTGCAAAATGATTTTTGCGCTCCGGGAGGCTATCTGGAGTGTCGGCTGCTTCGGCGAGTTCACTTGTAAGGTGGCATTTACCGTTGCATTTTAAATTTTCCGTATCTTTATTAATACAGAGTTCGGCAACGATGTAATCATAATTGACTATGTATTCGACCACGGGAATTACCGGCCTGAAGACAAATGTCATTGCGAAAAGTATGAGTAGCATTCTTTGCATAGGACAAAGTTAATCTATTGTGCGATCGACCCAATATGACCTGCCTCATATCGAACCTTGTCATGCTATTATAAATTTGCAACGAACAAAAATATCTACTTAAAAATACTGATTGATGACAATGAAAACATCTTCGTGGCTTAAAATTTCGCTTGTCAACTTGGTTATTGTAGCGCTGCTCGGATTGTTGATGCGCTATAAAATCGGCTTTGAGTTCCCGTTATTTAATCAGAAATACATCCAATATTCGCATTATCATTTCGCTTTTTACGGCTGGGTGGCCCACACGTTAATGGTGTTGATGACGCATGCGCTTTTTAAGGATAACGCCGATTTTAAAATAGCTCGTTACCAGCCCGTTTTTATCGCGAATCTGGTTTCGTCCTATGGAATGCTGGTTTCGTTTCTATCTTTAGGTTATGGCGCGGTGAGCGTAGGCTTTTCGGTTGCGGCGATTTTTTCTACATACTGGTTCAGCCTACTATTTATAAGAGATCTGCGGTGGTATAATGTAAACCAAATCGCAGCTAAATGGTTCCGCGCGGCACTTTTCTTCAACTTCCTGTCTACATTGGGAGTCTTTGCATTAGGCTATATGATGCTGACGAAAGTAATAAACCAGGATGTCTATATCGCGACGTCGTATTACTTCCTCCACTTTCAATACAACGGCTGGTTTTTCTTTGGCTGCATGGGGTTGTTTATAAATTACATCAATGGCGTTGGACCTGTCCACATACAAATTTATCGATTGTTCCTGGTGTCGTGCATACCCGCCTATTTTCTGTCGGTTTTATGGTTGCAGATGCCCACCTGGCTTTATGTAATTGTCGTGGTATCGGCGATTCTTCAAACGTATGCCTCGGTTTTGCTGCTGGCGGCGCTCTTAAAGTTTCGACCTGCCGAAATCATTAAACTGCCGCTTATTCTGCGGTACCTGTTATTATTTGTAGGCCTGGCGTTAAGCGTCAAATTATTGTTGCAGCTTGGTTCGACAGTTCCGGCGATCAGCAAACTCGCTTTTGGCTTCCGTCCAATCGTAATTGCCTATTTGCATTTGGTGCTGTTGGCGGTGATCAGCCTGTTTTTGCTGTTTTACATTTATGCAAGTGATATTTTTTCACGGTCGGGAGCGGTGCTTACAAGTTTGCTGATTTTTTCAATCGGCGTGTTTCTTAATGAACTTGTCCTGGCTATACAAGGTATCGCTGCCTTTAGTTACACATTGATACCATATGCCAACGAAATGCTTTTTGTTGTAGCAGTTATATTATTTTTAGGCTCTATTCTACTGGTTTGCTACTCGAAAAAAAAACAGATTCTATGATATAACTCATAATGTAACTCGCTAATTAGTAGGTTATTTGTGGTATTAACCAACTAAAATCGAACATTATGAAAAAATTAATCATCCCAATGTTTTGTGCATTGATGCTCGCTGTGGGTTGTAAACACGCCGAGGCCGAAAATGCAGTCAGCAATGAAACTGAGAGTGTAGAAAATGTAGGCCAGTCGGGGGTTGTTGACGAGAGTTCCCGCCCGAATGTGGTTCAAATGGCCGCACAAAGTGAAGATCACACCACATTGGTCGCGGCAGTTAAGGCCGCCGATCTTGTAAACGCGCTCAGCAGCGCCGGACCATTCACTGTTTTTGCACCCACCAATGCCGCTTTCGACAAACTACCAGCGGGGACTGTTGAAGGATTATTAAAACCTGAGAAGAAAGCCGATTTGCAAAACATACTCGAGTACCACACTTATGTTGGCGTGTTAAAAACCGACTATATGCAAGACGGACAGGAGTTTGAAATGGTTTCGCCGTCTAAAGTGAAAATCACCAAACAAGGCGACAAGACTTTTGTGAACGGATCCGAAATTGTGGCATCGATCGAAACTGCCAACGGAATCATCCACGTGATTGAGGATGTTCTTTTACCAAAGTAGAAAAAGTTACTTATTAATTCAGAAGAAGCGCTACCGAAAGGTGGTGCTTTTTTGTTTGGATGTTGGGGCTTGGGTATAGGGTGCACGGTGCAGGGTAGCTGCAACTGAGACTGAGACTACTATTGCAACGGCTGCGTTAGGGATGGAAGCGAAGTGCCGCGCACTGCATTATCGATAAGAAAATAACGCTTTTTACGATGATACCTCGCGAAACGCTTCCCGGCGCATCTATCATCTTGATTTCGTCAGATCATCACGGGCAACGCCCAAAAAAACTATAAATCCTTTCTTTTGAATTTCCTGAGCGATATCACAAACGGAATCACCGCCCACAGAACCAGCAGCAGAAATGAGACCGCCAATCCGATGGAAGTTCCGAAAAAGTCCTTGAAAATGGCACCCGTGTAGCCCATCATCGCAGATACGTCCAGATGCAGCAATATTAAAATGCGCGCCAGGTCGATTGGACTCAGCGCCGTAATCCCCACCATGGCATTTTCGATGGGATACTCGGCGAGCTGGAATAGCAGGAAAAGAACGATGCCGTCGAACAGCAATGCGAAGTAGAGCCACGTCATGATTGCGATTCCGATGCCTTTTGCTTTGTCGCGGGTCAAAATCGAACTCAGGAATGCCAATGCGACGAAAATCACCGATATGAGACATCCGGTTGTGATCATCATGAGTCCGACCACATCGGGCGAATTCACCAATAGCGGAATTCCGGCACCCACAAAAAACGCGAGCACCATAGACAGCGACAGGCTCAGGAACAGACTTATCCAAATTTTGGCTCGGCGAATGGGCTGCCCTAACAAGAGCTCGATGAACTCGGAACTGTTGTAAATATAGATTGTCGAAAACAGCACCGATACGAGCGGCACCGTGAAAAGTATTACATTGAGAATGGTTAAGATCCCTTTCGCCGAATTGTCCTCGAGCGCAAACGAACTCCACGACAAAATGCCGAGGATAATCGCGTATGACAGCACGATTTTATTTTTGAGGATATCCAATAAGATAATTTTAATTAGCCTGTTCATCTCGTTGTTGCCTTAAAATTTTTGCAATTGATTTTGAAATTCTGTCCTCGCCGGTTTCGGTTTGCAGCTGGCCGATCTTTTTGTGGAATATGATCTGGCCTTCCTGCATAAACACGATTTCGGTAACCAAATCGTCAAGTTCGCTTAAAAGATGCGACGTGATCAGGATGAGTTTTCCTTTTTCTTTTTCCCGGATTATTTTTTCTTTGAGAATTTCGGAAGCGAGTGGATCCAGACCTGCTGTTGGTTCATCCAGGATGAGCACATCGGGATTAAACAGGAATGCGAGCACGGCGCTGACTTTTTGCGTGGTGCCGCCCGAGAGCGTACGCATTTCCTTATCGTGCATTTTGTCGAGTCCGAATGCATGATAGAGATCTTCGTCGAGGGGTTCATTCGAATTTCGGATTTTCTTGATCATGTCGATGATTTGCGAGATCGTCATGTTATCGGGATAGCGGCCAATTTGCGGCATATAGCCAATATTCTCGCGGTATTTGAATTGGCCAAGTGTGACCTGACCGTTAAATTCGATTCGGCCATCATCGGGAATTACCATTCCCAAAACCGATTTGATCAACGTGGTTTTCCCGCAGCCGTTTGGTCCGATCAAAGCAATGCATTGCTGCTTGGCACACGAAAGGTTCACATGTTTGAGAACTTCGAGTTTGCCGAATTTTTTATAGAGATTTTGTATTTCAATCATAGTGGCAAGGCCTTCATTAAAGGTGTTTTGTCAATAAAATTATCGGGAGTTATGCTGGGCAGCACTTTCTCTGACTTATCCAACAATGTAATCATAAAGCTTCGGTAAAGCAACATTGTCGACGGATTGCTTTCGGTCAAAACAGCAAAAAGACTCAGTGGATGGTAGGGAACATCGCC
>JADMKR010000190.1 GCA_015478765.1 Flavobacterium sp. | reverse complement strand
GCAAAAAAAACTAAAACATTTTTGGGTGAATTATATGAATTAGAAGATCTGCAGACAAAATGCGTCATTGAACTTCACAAAGCCCGGCAAATGGTTAGAATTCTTTCCGAAAACGCCGAAATCAATAAGGAAAACCTGGAATGCACTGCCACCAGGAATTATCGCCTGGAGAAGTTAACTGCCGTGCGCGCCAGTTTGGAACAAAGCGGCTATAAAGTCGACTCCGAAATCCCAATTCACAAAGTGAAAAAGAGTAAGGAACCGAAAAAGTCGACGGTGCAGCTAACGTATGAAATGTGGCAAAAAGAAATGTCGATAAAAGAAATTGCAGCTGAAAGAAAGTTGACAACGCAGACAATCTGCAACCATATTGCAAAGCTTATACAGTCGAATAATATCGCTATATCGGATGTATTGCCTGCCGATAAAATTGCCAATCTTCAGGAAGCATTCGATGGATACGACGCTGACAGCCTCAACGGTTTGAAAGAAAAATATGGCGATGAATTCACGTGGAACGAACTCAAATTGTACAAAGCCAGTCTGACGATCGCCTAGCTCAGCCAGTTAACAGCCATCACGGCAGGAATGAAGTAAATGGCAATGGTTCGGGCGCCGTCATAATCTTTCGCAACTCGCTGGCCCAGTAACAGAAGAATCAATGTGATGCATGAAAACACCGCTCCGTAAAAGGCGTAGTTTCTGCCGCTGTCTGTCAGTATCTGAATACTTCCCACAACGCATAAAACACCCGAAATTACTTCAAGCAGTAAAATGACCAATAGCGCCGCCGGCACCTGATTTTTTAAAAACGTTTCTGCGAAATGGCCTTTTAGCCAACCTACGTTCCCATTCCAATCCATTATTTTATCGTAGCCCGATTGTATGAAAGTTACGGCAAGGAAAAGAAGAATTAAAGTTGCGGCGATGTACATATTTTTTATTTTTTATGGATTAACCGTGTTAATTTAATTGACAGATCGGTCAGGATAATCTTTGCGTTTCCGTTGCGTTCAATGTGGTAAATTGCAGCGGAAAGTTCGTCGAATATCTGAATAATATTATTACCGTTCACAAATGACGCAAACTTTTCGAGTTTAAAGTTTTCTACCCGCGGTTCGTAATATACCAAAGTCGGCGCCTGATAATTCAGCAGTAACGCCTGTCGGAACATATCTACGCAGTAATCTAAAAATCGCTTTTGCGTTTCGCGGCCCAGCGATGCAATCTGATTGCTCCATTGCAAAAGATCGTTGATCGCTGCCGCGTTTCCTTTTGCCCGAAAAGCCGCCCGTACCCATTCGATAAACCATTGTTCGAACGGATGTTCCTGCGGATTCTCAGCAATCAGTTGCAATGCGGCATTGTAGTTTCCCTGCGCCTGACGTGCTATGACCAATGCCTCGCGCGGTGTCATATTTTCACGTGAAACCAAAGAATCGGCTATAACTTTTTCAGGCAACGGACCAAAATGCAGTGCCTGACAACGGGAACGGATTGTTTGGATAACATCTTCCTCGTTTTCGGTGATGAGTATAAATACCGTTTGGTCTAGCGGTTCTTCAAGTAATTTCAGCAATTTATTGGATGCGGGAACATTCAATTTGTCGGCCATCCAAATAATCATGACTTTATATCCACCCTCATACGACTTCAACGAAAGAAGGCGGAGTATTTCCTGCGCGTCATCTACCCTGATTTCGCCCTGTTTGTTATTGACACCCAGTTTCTGATACCAATCGAAAAGTCCGCAGTATACATTTTCCATTAAAAGCTCTCGCCAATCGGACAAAAAGTCGGTGCTTTTCGGATGTTTTTTGACGTCTTCAGTCGTTACAGTTGGATAGACAAAATGAAGATCGGGATGTGAAAAATTCCGGAACCGCACGTTGCAGGACTCGTTTCCGCCGGTATTTTCATCGCCTGTATTCTGACAAAGGATATACTGCGCATAAGCAATCGCCATAGGAAGAGTGCCGCAACCTTCTGGCCCGACAAATAATTGCGCGTGCGGAATCCGGCCCTCGAAGGCGGTTTTACGCAAATGGTTTTTAATGTGATCTTGTCCGAGTATATTCGAGAAATGCATTTCGCAAAGATAGTATAACTGCGCAATTGGCGTAGTGTTGAATCCATTTATGCCGAACCGCTTTTCAGTATTAAAAGTTATATTTGCTATTCAAAAAATAAAATGATATTCCGATGCAGACTATAAACGATTTCAATTTCGACGGGAAAAAGGCTTTGATAAGGGTAGATTTTAACGTTCCTCTTGATGAGGATTTTAATGTTACCGACGCCTCGCGGATCGAAGCTGCGAAACCGACTATCGATAAAATACTCAACGACGGCGGAAGCGTAATTCTAATGTCGCACCTTGGCCGCCCGAAAGGAATTCAGGAAAAATATTCGTTGAAGCACATCCAGGCGAAAGCGTCTGAAGTATTGGGTCGCGATATTATTTTCTCGTCCGACTCAGTAGGAGAAGTGGCGCAGAAAATGGCTAAAGAGTTAAAAAATGGTGAGGTACTGCTTTTGGAAAACCTGCGATTTTCCGATGAGGAAGAGCAAGGCGATCGTGATTTTGCACGAAAATTGGCCGACCTCGGAGATATTTATGTCAATGATGCCTTTGGAACAGCGCACCGCGCCCACGCGTCAACTACCATCATCGCCGATTTTTTTCCCCATAAAAAATGTTTCGGTTTGCTATTGGCGCAGGAAATCGAAAGTTTAAATAAGGTACTCAAGCACAGCGAAAAACCTGTAACTGCCGTTCTGGGCGGATCGAAGGTATCGTCGAAAATCACGGTTATCGAGAATATATTGGATAAAGTGGACCATTTGATCATTGGTGGAGGCATGACCTTTACTTTCATCAAAGCGCTGGGCGGAAATATCGGAGATTCAATTTGTGAAGACGATAAACTGGACCTTGCACTTGATATATTGGATAAAGCAAAGCAAAGGAATGTAGAGGTCCATTTACCGACCGATGTTGTCGCAGCAGATGGTTTTAAAAATGACGCAAATATAAAGATAACCGCGGTAGACAACATTCCGCAGGGCTGGCAGGGACTTGACGCCGGACCTGATTCGCTCAGGGCTTTTTCAAAAGTAATTGCTGAATCAAACACGATATTATGGAACGGACCTATTGGCGTTTTTGAAATGGAAAACTTTGCCAAAGGAACAATCGAGCTTGGAAAAGCCATAGCAAGCGCAACCGAGAAAGGGGCCTTTTCATTGGTTGGTGGCGGCGATTCGGTAGCAGCTGTCAAGCAATTCGACCTTCAGGATCAGATGAGTTATGTTTCTACAGGAGGTGGTGCAATGCTTGAAATGCTAGAAGGGAAATCACTTCCGGGAATTGATGCAATTCTGAAAAATTAAAATCTGTTGACAATTTTTAGAATAACTTTAAGTTATAAGATTACAACTTTTTGTTATAAGATTATTATGTTTGCAGAATAGGCCTCCTGTAACGATCTGAAACAGAAGCTTATTCTCGCCTACGAGGCTTTATTATTAATACGAAAAAAGGTTTTTTGACCAGGCCCCGCGGCCGAAAAACATTAAAAACGTACCCATGAATTTAAAAAATGCAACGCTCACTTTCCTCTCACTTTGTTCCTTTAGCGCATTTGCGCAACAAAGTATTTCAAACGAGTCTTTTATCCAGGAACCTAAACTTTCATATCTTGATTCATTAAAGCAGTCTTTTGTTCATCACGAAATCGCCTCTTGTGTCGATAGTTTGTGGATGAATGAATTAGCCAATCTTGATATTTATAACGATTTGAGTTCCGATATCAGTAAGCTTGATGTCGACCAAACAGTCGATTATGAACTGTCGACCGAATTGCTAAAGGAGCGCCTGAAAGAGATGGACGCGCGCTCTCCCTTTAACATCGAATATAATCAAGGTTTGGAAAACGTCATCAAGTCATTCCTGAAAAACAGGAAAAGATCTTTTGAAAGGCTTATGGCAGTATCAGAATATTATTTTCCGATGTTCGAAGAGGCCCTTGCAAAACAAAATGTGCCTCTTGAGATAAAGTACCTGGCCGTGGTCGAATCGGCATTGAACCCGAAAGCTGTTTCGAGGATGGGTGCAACCGGACTTTGGCAGTTTATGTACCAAACCGGAAAACAATACAA
This sequence comes from Flavobacterium sp., assembly GCA_015478765.1. Classification (GTDB taxonomy): domain Bacteria; phylum Bacteroidota; class Bacteroidia; order Flavobacteriales; family Flavobacteriaceae; genus Flavobacterium. The sequence continues at coordinate 12,971 of JADMKR010000190.1, read as the reverse complement.
TTTGCATATTGATTCGTATGTTGATGAAAGAAGCGATCCGCTGAAAGCAAGTGCCGCTGCAGCACAATACATGACCAATATGTACAGGATTTTTGGCGATTGGGATCTGGTTCTGGCATCGTATAACTCAGGTCCGGGGAATGTTTCCAAAGCCATTCGCAGATCTGGCGGAAAACAAAACTACTGGAATATAAGGAAGCATCTGCCCAAGGAAACCCAAGGCTATTTGCCTGCGTTCCTGGCCACAATGTATATTTATGAGTATCACAAAGAGCACGGGATTGAGCCGCAACGGGCGATTGTCAAGCATTTCGACACTGATACGGTTCGGGTAAAGCACCAACTTTCGTTCAAACAGATTTCCGATTTACTGGATATTCCGGTATCTCAACTCCAAGTGCTGAATCCGTCTTACAAAATCAATACGGTTCCGGTGTACGACAACAAAAGTCATTACATTCGCTTGCCGTTGGATAAAATTGCAATCTTTACTTCTAATGAAGATAAAATTTACGCTTACGCCAATTTCGAAGCGAATCAACGCGAAAAGCCATATACTTCCATTAACAGTGCGGTGGCCTCCACAAATGATTCGGGTGAACGCGTAATTACCTCGACCAAGTACCACAAAATTCGTCGCGGCGAAAGCCTGGGATTAATTTCGGCAAAATACAACGTATCTGTATCTGATTTAAAAAGATGGAATGGCCTTCGTGGCAATACGATCGCTGCCGGCAAGAGTTTGAAAATAGTCAAATCGAAGCGCGTACCGGTAAAAGTTGAACCTGCTGTTGAAACCGCTGTTGCATCATCGGAGGACACTTCCGAGAAATCGACCGGAGCCAGCTATACCGTCAAATCAGGTGATAATTTGAGCACTATTGCCAAGAATCACGATGTGTCTGTTGAGGATATTATGAAATGGAACAATCTTGATGATAAGAATATTAAAATCAATACAACATTAATTGTAGCGGCACAAAATACGGAGCTTGCTGAAGCTGATGAAGAGACAATGGAATACGTTGTTGTAAAAGGCGATAACCTAAACAGTATTGCACGAAAATTTGAAGTTTCGGTTGAAGATTTGAAAAAGTGGAATCATCTATCGGATAATAATGTCCTGGTTGGGAAAAAACTTGCCATTGCGAAAGTAAACGATCAAGAGGTTGAAGAAGATGGCAAATCGGCACAGAAAGATGTGGTTGCTGCAGCAGTTGCCAAAAAGTCAAAAGAGGAATATTACAACGTAAGAAAAGGCGATTCGTTGTTCAGCATTGCTAAAAAATACCCGGGCGTCACCATTTCCGATATTAAAAGATGGAATGGAATACGCAGTAATACCTTAAAACCCGGTATGAAACTTAAGGTTAGCGGATAATTTCAAATTTAAAACAGTAATTTTAGGGCTTTATTCATTTGTATGAAAAAAGCCCTTTTTTTATTGATGGCCATTTCTCTGTTGGCTTGCCAGGACAGGAAATCGAATAAAAACCCAATTCCCGACGTAACCAATCACGTATCGGTAATCATCGACGACATTTTATGGAACGGTGAAATAGGTGATACCATACGGCAGAAACTTGCATCACCTGTGGTTGGATTGCCGCAGGAAGAACCGCTGTTTACATTGAATCAGTATCCGCTGAAACTTCTTGAGGGATATATGCACAGCCGCAGCATTATTGTGGTAAAAAAAGGCCCTCAAAAAAAGTTTGCGATCAAGCACGATGAATACACTAAGCCGCAGATAGTTCTTTATATCACTGGGCGGAATACTACTGAAATAATAGAAGTCATCGAGCAAAATAGTTCGAAAATAATTTCAACCATTAAGTTGCGGGAAATCGCCTGTCTGCAAAAAGGTTTTAAGAAATCACATCTCGACAAAAAGCGGATAGCCGAAAAATTCGGTATTTCGATGCTGGTCCCAACTCCGTTCAAATATGTTGTGGAAGGTGACAAATTTCTATGGCTCAAGAATGATATCACCAGCGGCAACACCAGTATTTTGATATATGAAGTTCCGTTGGAAACAGTGCTGCCTAAAAGCAATATCGTCACCAATGTAATTGCGATTCGGGATTCGATTGGCCGGCGTTATATACATGGCGCTGCGCCCGGCACCGTAATGGAAACAGAAAATTCATATACGCCATATCTTTCCACCACCGCAATTGATGGTCATGAGGCTTTTGAAACCCGTGGAACATGGGAACTCGACCGCAATATGTCGGGGCCATTCATAAATTTTGCGATTATGGACACAGTGAGTTCCCGGGCGCTGATCATCGAAGGCTTTTGTCATATACCGGCAAAGCAGAAGCGCAATTTGATGCTTGAACTCGAGGCTATGATTCGATCGACCAAATTCTTAAACGATAAATCGGAGACAAGGTGAAGTTAACATGGAAAATAAAGCGTTTTGAGGAACTTTCGGCACACGAACTATACAATGTGCTGAGTTTGCGAAATGAGGTGTTCGTGGTCGAGCAAAACTGCGTTTATCAGGACGCCGATGGCAAAGACAAGACTGCGTTGCACGTTCTGGGATTGAACGAAGGTGAAATTGTTGCATATGCCCGTATATTTAATCGCGGCGAATATTTTGAAAATGCATCCATTGGACGTGTAGTTGTTGAACCTGCATTTCGCGGCAAAAATATTGGCCACGAATTGATGAAAGTAGCTGTTAAGTCGGTGGCCGACCTTTATTCAGAGCAACAGATTACCATTTCGGCACAATCGTATTTGGAGGGTTTTTATCTGCAGCACGGATTTGTCACCCAAGGGAAACCGTATCTCGAAGACGGTATCCCGCACGTCAGGATGGAAAAAATCTAAATCTTGGTAATTACAAGTTCGACCCTTCGGTCATATTCCGATCCCTTTCCCAGCGGTACCGTATTGCCATAACCCTTGAATGTCATTCTTGCTTTCGGGATTTTCTTAAAAGTCAGATATTTATGCACCGCCTGCGCACGGTTTTGGGACAATTGCCTTTTTTTGGTATCCCGGTCGATCGCTTCCTTTTGATAGGGCGGCGTGCAGCACACATGGCCCTGAATCTCAAAATGAAGGTTTTTATAACGGTGAAGCAGGAGAGCAATCTTGTCGAGTTGAACTTTAGCTTTGTATGTCAATTTACTGCTTCCGCGTTCGAATAACAGATTTTCGAGGTAGATGTGGTCGCCAACGACATGTTTCTTGTTTACGGTTGTGTAATAGCCGGGAATTTGAATAGCCGGTGGTTCTGTCAGGTTCAGTACAACATCGACCCGGCGATTCTTCGAACGTTGTTCAGGCAGGTTATCGACCACATCGTCATCAATCAGAATCCGGCCTTTGCCTTCGATTGTGACAATAATTCGGTTCTTGACGCCGCTCGATACCAAAAAATCCCGAATAGCATTGGCGCGATTGGTCGATAAAACGTAATTGTAATTTTCTTTCCCGATGTCATCGGTATAGCCGAAGATCTGCACCGATTCGATGCGGGTGGAATCGGTAACCTTAATAAAATCAACCACGGCATTTGCCTGGGCAGCGTCTAGTTCGTATTTGTCAAACTCAAAATACACTGATTGGACAACTTCCTCCTGCGCATTGACAGTACAGGTAAAAAGAAACACAAACAATGTCAAATGCTTGATCATGATTTTAAAATCTTGCTGTATTCTGCACTATTGTTAAGGATAACGACAGCCTTCTTGATCTCAGAATTGTTTTTAGTATAATATTTATACAGACCTTCTTTGTATTGATAGCGTTTTATGAGTTCGTCGAGTATCAGGTTTTTGATTTCCGATTTGCTTTGATCAAGCAGGTTTTCCTGACTCTTCTGGAGTGCCGTCAGCAATTGATTATATTCGGCGGTGATCGAAGCGTCAAACTTTTCCCTTTTGGCTGTTTCGAGCATCGACTTTAGCGCCAGTTCGGTTTCGGTGTCGAATGAGTAGTCTTTGCTGCGTAGGAAGCGCTTGAAGTCGGCAAAATCGGCATCGGTTATTGTTGGTATGGAAGTCCCTGCATTGGGTTTCTTATAATAATATTCGGTTGCGTAGTTAAAAATACCATCGTTCTTGATCAGCGCCTCGGTGATGGTGCTCATTTTTGTTTCCGACAATTCGATATCGGGCTGAATTCCGCCGCCGTCATAGACAGTTCGGCCTTTACGGGTTTTGAACGCATTATAATTCGCCGCGGCGGTTCGCAAGGCTTTGCCATCTTTATCGCGGTGCAGATAATCGAGCGCCTGAATGCATCGGCCGGAAGGCGTATAATATCTTGAAATCGTAATTTTTATCTGGGTTCCGTAAGTAAGATCCACCGGACGCTGAACCAATCCTTTTCCAAAACTACGGCTTCCTACTACTACCGCACGATCCAGATCCTGAAGTGCGCCGGCAACGATTTCGGAAGCGGATGCGCTGCGACCATCCACTAAGATTACCAGCGGGATTTCGGTATCCAATGGCTCTCGCATTGTTTTATAAATATTGTTGTGCTTGTCTATTTTCGATTTGGTGGTGACAATGACTTCGTTTTTGGGAACAAAGAGATTGCAGATATTTACTGCCTCGCCCAACAATCCGCCGGGATTGCCGCGAAGGTCCAAAATTATACGCTGTGCCCCTTCCCTTTTGAGTTGCTCTACCGCTTCTTTGGTTTCGATAGTTGCACGCTTGTTGAATTGCGATAAAACGATGTATCCGGTTGTCTCGTCCACTTTCGAGAAAAATGGAACAGCCTGCAATTCTACCTCGCCCAGGGTAATTTGGGTTTTCTCTATTTTTCCCTGTCTTTTATAGAGGACATCGATTTTTGAATTTTTCGCTCCTTTCAATAGCTGACTCGCATCTTCTTTAAAATCGGTCAGGCTCACATCACCAATTTGGATAATTTCGTCGCCTGCTTTGAGTCCGGCTTTATCAGCAGGATAATCCTTGTAAGGTTCTTTGATGATCAGGCGTCCGTCTTTTCGGGTAATCATCGCGCCAATTCCGGTATATTCGCCTGTATTGTTTATTTTGAATTTGACTACATCTTGTTCGTTGAAATAGACCGTATAGGGATCGAGATCGGCAAGCATACTTTTAATTGCCTTATCCATCAGCTCTCCGGGATTGGTTTCGTCAACATAATTCATATTCACCGTTTTGAATAAGGTGGTAAATATTTCGATTTGTTTGGCGACCTCAAAAAAGTCTTCCCGGAAACTGGTACCAACGAATAGAAAGGCGCCCGCAACAACGGGAATAATATATCTTCGTTTGAAATTTTGTAACATAGCGTTGAATAAAATTGAGAATGGCAGTAAAAATACGAATAATGTGGGAACAGTTGAGGATTCCGTTGACTATCAGTAATGCAGATATAGTAATTAACGCAATAATCAGGTGAAAATTATTGTCGGTTACCTCTTCGGATTCTGGTTTTTTTGCGAGGCGAATTTTAGGAAGAGTTCCTTTGTCAGCGCAAAGAGTTCTTCAAAGGTTAATCGTTCTTTTGATTGATAAAGTAGCATAAAAGCATGCGGTTCTGTCAGGTTGTCGATCAATAGGTGTTTATTTTGACGATAACATTCCCGAAGAACGCGTTTATAATAATTGCGGTCAACCGCTTTTTTAAAATGCTTTTTCGGAACTGAAACCCCGATTTTTATTTTCTGTTGATCGTCGGTAACAATAGGAACATACACCAGCCGTAATGGATATTTGGCCACCGATTTACCCTGAGAAAACAGGAGGTCAATAATATTTTTTCCTTTCAGTTTTTCAACAGGAGGATAACTAAAGTTCATTGTAATTTATTCAGGAGCTAAAGATAGTAAGCGATAACTTATAAAAAAAGGACCATTTCGGACGATTATTAAAACTAAACTTTAATGGTTTACGAAGTAATTTCAGAAATTATGTAATGAATCAATGGAATCGTGAAACGCGAAAAATCGCCAAGAGGCGTAATTTTACAATACGATCTTACAAGCTAAACATATAAGCAGTATCCGCGGGTTGAAGAAACAACTGCTACAAAAAAGCGGGTAAACTACAAACACCATTACAACCAATTCGTAGATCCAACTGGATTTACAAAAAAACCTCCTAAAAATTTTCTTAGGAGGTTTTTATATTTCAGGTCATCTATTATTTATTGCGTGGAAATATGTTATTTTCCTGTTTTACATCGGCCATCATACCGGTTGGGTCGATGATAATCTGCTTAATTCCTTTTTTAGCAATTGTAAAATTGTATTGTTGCTGCGCCCAGGTCCAGTCAGCCAATACGGTTCGCTTAATTTGCGGATACGGATTTTCTTTCTGAAAGTGCATCATTCGCAATGGAATATAATAACTCTCGACAGTCCCGTCTTCAAATTCAATAAACAAATCTATTGGCATAGCCATGCGGCCAATGCGTTCCAGACTAATGTTGGTGCCCGAAGTAGTTTCGCCAACATTCGCAATTGCATAATCAATGGTATTGGTTGTTTGCGTCCAGTCGGTCAGATACCAACCGAGGTGGGCGCCAGAAACTTTTTCAGCCACTCGTTTAAAGTCATTTGGCGTTGGATGTTTGAACTTAAACTCATCGTAATAGCGACGTAGGCTTTGCATCAATTTGTCATTTCCGATAACATAACCAAGCTGGCTTAAGAATACGCTTCCTTTGCTGTATGCCGATATTCCGTAGGCCTGATTATGATCGTGCCTGTCGGCATGGGTCGTTTGCGGCAATTCGCGGCCTGAATTTACAAGGTAGTAGTAGCTGGAATATGAATCTTTAAACGGATTGTCAACTTTTTCTTCGCCAACGTGATTTAATGCCAAGTCGGATATGAACGTAGTAAATCCTTCATCCATCCAGTAATGCTTGGCTTCATTGGTTGCCAAAACGAACTGAAACCATGAATGCGCCATCTCATGCGAGGTAACGCCTAATAGTCCGTCAAACTCGCCATTTCCGCGAATAAGCGTACACATACCGTATTCCATTCCGCCGTCGCCGCCTTGAATTACCGAATATTGTTTGTATGGATACAGCCCAACGTTAGTGTTGAAGAACTCCATCAACTGCGCAGTAAGCGGCTGGAGTTTTTTCCAATTTTCAGGATATTTGACGTTTTCCTTATATAAAAAGTGAAGTTTCACGCCATTGGGTCCGTCATACGTATCGTGAATGTAGTCTTTGTCGGCCGCCCAGGTGAAATCATGTACATTGGGGGCTAAGAAATGCCATGTAAGATTTTTTACATTTCTGCCGAGTTTGATCGCCATCCCAGGATCTTGATAGCCATGGCCTATGCTGTTGGGATTTTGAAGGTAACCTGTGCCGCCAATTGTATATTCTTTATCAATCGTGATTTTCACATCGTAATTTCCCCAAACACCGTAAAACTCACGAGCGATGTAGGGATCGGCATGCCAACCTTCGAAATCATATTCCGCCATTTTAGGATACCATTGGGCCATCGAAAGTTCGACACCTTCAACGTTATTACGGCCTGACCGCCTAATTTGAACGGGAACTTGTCCTTCAAAATCAAGCGTGAACTTCGTTTTGGAATGGGGCAATATTGGCTTCGCCAGCTGCACTTCCAATATGGTTCCTTTGACAGTAGTTTGCGCAACTGAGCCATCCTGTTTAAAATTGGACACATTCATATAGCCAATTTCATTCGGTTTTAAGTTCTTGATCCTGCTTTCTTTGATCTCTTTGCCGTCGACTGTTTTTTTTTCGACCATTCGCGAATCAGGATCTGAAATGCTTGATACCCTTGCATCCATATCACTGCCGGGCTGGAAAGCGTTGTTGTACAAATGGAAATACACCCGGCGCAATGTATCAGGTGAATTATTGCTGTAAACGACTTCCTGATTACCGGTATATTGGTATTTCTTAACATCCATCGTGACATCCATTGTGACATCGGCCTGTTGCTGCCAATAGCATGATTGCTGGGCAAAGCCGAAAACTGAAATACTCAAGAATAATAATGATAATGCGTTCTTCATAAGTGAAATTTTGGATTAACAATGCAACATAAAAAAAACGGAAGGATTTCCTTCCGTTTAAATAGTATGAAAAAATGTTATTTAGACATTTGTGCGGCCATAATCAAAGCGTTGTAGGCGTTGATCATTTTACCAGAGCTTGATGCAGTACTGAACGACCTTTTTTCAGCCTTCTCACCCAACATTACTTCGGTGGTTATAGGCAATCCGGAATCCATCAAAATTCGCTTCACTTGTGCTGCTGTCAGCTTAGGATAATGCGATCGAACCAATGCAGCAACACCGGCTGCATTTGGCGCTGCCATAGAAGTTCCCTGATGATATTCGTATTTGTTGTTAGGAACGGTTGCATAAATTTTAGAACCCGGCGCATAAGCATCGACGTTGATGGTGCCGAAGTTTGAGAAATTGGCTACCAGTCCGGGGCCATAGTTTGGAGTCAGTGCTCCGATGGTAAGCAGGTTGTCGGAAATTTCGGTTTTCCCGTCCATTGAATCATTTGGATAATTGTTGTTGCCGTCAAGATCGATGTCAAGTCCGTCATTACCAGCCGCGTGAACAATCAATACATCTTTGCTTGCAGCATATTTAATCGCATCAAAAACCCAGTCCTTGTTTGGCGAATAACTTTTCCCAAAACTTCCGTTGATGACTTTAGCGCCATTATCCACAGCATAGCGAATAGCCAGAGCGATGTCTTTGTCATATTCGTCCCCGTTTGGAACTGCACGAAGCGACATGATTTTCACATTATTGGCAACTCCGTCGCCGCCCAGGCCATTTCCGCGTAGCTGTGCAATGATTCCGGCAACGTGTGTTCCATGCTCAGCATCTTTCTTATCTGGACCGTAAACAACATTATTTCCGTATTTCCTGTCGTTGATATCGTTCGGGTTATCACCAACCGCTGTTCTACCGGTATATTCAAGATTGTAGTGATAATTTGCCTGATCGTAAACATGCTCCTGGAACGCCTTCAATTCGTCGTTGAACTTGTCGCCCGCCTGTCCGATTACCTGAGTCATTACCATTTTGCTTTGTGCGATTTCAGGATCGGTGGATGTTATTGCCTGAAGTTCGGCCAGGGTGTAATTTTGTTTTTTCAGGTGATCCTGAATGGTTTTATTGGCGTTCATGATGAAATCGACCTGCTGTTTCATCCCCATAATTTCCTCCATTTTCTGATCGTAAACAGCTTTCATTTTTTTGTATTCGGCCGATCCGTCATCGCCCTTTTTTAGCAAGCGCGTCAGTTCCAGATTCTCATCGTTTGAATTGCCGAGAAAGTTCCATCCGTGAATATCATCGATGTAACCGTTGTTATCGTCGTCGATTCCGTTTCCTGCAATTTCTTTCGGGTTTTTCCAAATCGTACCCTGTAAATCAGGATGGTCTATATCGACACCGGAATCGATCACACCCACAATAACGGTGGTGCCTTTTTTATCTTTTATCAATTCGGCGTACGCCTTATCGACACTCATACCTGGGACAGTATCTTTAACTAAATCAAGATGACTCCATCTTTTCAGGTCGGCTTCCTTTAAAGGGGATACCTTCAGCGGAACCTGATCGATATTGGCAATTGGAGTGGAAATCATTTGTGTGGTACCACATCCGGTGAGGAATGATGCTGCGACTACCAGCGCTACGTATGACGAAGGAATTCTCATATTTATGGTTTTAGATTTAGACGATTTGTTGGACATTATCGGGTTTTGTTACAATGCAATTTACGATTAACACAATGTTGTGACAAGTAAAGCTCAAAATAAATCAGAACATTTATATACTTTGTCCAATCTGACTCCTTTCTCAGTATGCCGAACAGTTATGATCTCATTGTGCGCATCGTGCTCGAGAATCAGGAAATATCCGTTGTCGGCTGCTTCGTGTAAGAATTTTTCTTTTTCCGGCAGCGTCAATAATGGCCGGGTGTCGTATCCCATCACATATGGCAATGGCAAATGTCCGGCGGTCGGAAGAAGATCGGCCATGTAGCAAAAAGTCCGCCCGTTGTATGAAATTTTTGGAATCATCATCTTATCGGTGTGTCCGTCGGCAAAAAATATCCCGAAATCAAGGACAGATTTTCTAATGTCATCGCCATCCGGATTGTCGATAAATTTCAGTTGACCACTTTCCTGCAACGGCAAAATATTTTCTGTCAGGAACGACGCTTTCTCGCGAGGATTCGGCTTAGTTGCCCATTCCCAATGATCCCGATTGCTCCAGAATGTTGCATTTTTAAAAGCAACTTCATAACCTGTCCGGCTTGAATTCCACTGCACGCTGCCGCCGCAATGATCGAAATGCAGGTGTGTCATGAACACATCGGTAATATCGTCCCGATGGAAGCCCAATTTGTTAAGTGATTTGTCGATTGAGTCATTTCCCCAAAGAGAGTAATACCCAAAAAACTTGTCCGATTGCTTATCGCCCATTCCGGTGTCGATTAGTATCAGCCGCTTTCCATCTTCTATCAAAAGGCATCGGGCGGCTATGTCGATCAGGTTGTTGGCATCGGCAGGATTGGTTTTATTCCAAATCGTTTTAGGCACAACGCCAAACATAGCACCTCCGTCAAGCTTAAAATTTCCGGCATCAATCGGATATAACTTCATTTAATTTTCTTTGAATGGGTAACAAATTTAGGAAATTCGGCGATAGAACGGGCTGCACAATTACTTTTTGTAGTTATTCGACGCGTTATAAATATGTTATGTTTACGGGCAAAAATGTTTATTTGTGGTATCTTTGCACCGTAATTTAGACAAAATCTACATAACAATGATAAAGGTTTCTGATACTGCGAAAACGAAAATCATCGGCCTTATGAAGGAAGAGGGCTTTGATGCGCAAAATGACTACGTCCGGGTGGGTGTAAAAAGTGGTGGTTGCTCGGGTTTGTCTTACGAATTAAAATTTGATAAGGCAATGTCCGAAAACGACAAACTATTCGAGGACAACGATATAAAAATTGCGGTCGAAAAAAAGAGTTTCTTATATCTGGCGGGAACAATTTTGGAGTTTTCGGGCGGATTAAACGGTAAGGGCTTTGTTTTTAACAACCCCAATGCGAACAGAACGTGTGGTTGTGGGGAGAGTTTTTCGCTTTAAGTGAAAAGTTGGAAAGTGGAAAGTTTTAAAGTTTAATTAAATGGGGACTTTCAGTTCATTTGAAGAAATCATAGCTTGGCAAAAAGCAAGAATGCTGAACGTAGATTTTTATGAAGTTTCAAGTCAAAACTTTCACTTTGCGAAAGATTTTTCCTTACGCGATCAAATGCGTCGATCGAGTATCTCTATTTCCTCTAATATAGCAGAAGGTTTTGAGCGGGAAACAGTAAAGGAATTTATACGTTTTCTATATATAGCGAAAGCTTCTGCGGGTGAATTTCGTTCGCAATTATATTTAGCCTACGATCTAAAATATCTAACAGATGCTGATTTTACATCTATAAACTTAAAGATCAACGAAATTTCAAAATTAATAAGCGGTTTAATAAAGTATCTGGTTTCAACTTTAAAACCTTAATACTTTCAACTTTTAAACTTAATGAGCAAATACACAGAAGACGATCTTAAGATCGAACTTGAAAATAAAGAATACGAATACGGATTTTACACCGATATTGAATCGGAGACATTTCCCGTCGGACTCAACGAGGATATCGTTCGTGCGATCTCTTTGAAAAAAGAGGAACCCGAATGGATGACCGAATGGCGTTTGGAAGCATTTCGTGCATGGAAGGAAATGGCAGAACCGGATTGGGCGAACGTAAATTACGTAAAACCCGATTTCCAGGCAATTGCCTATTATTCGGCGCCAAAGAAAAAAGACAAATACGCCAGCCTGGATGAGGTCGATCCCGAACTTCTTGAAACCTTCAAAAAACTCGGAATTTCGCTAGACGAGCAGAAAATGCTCAGCGGTGTCGCGATGGACATTGTAGTCGATTCGGTTTCGGTTGCAACCACATTCAAAAAAACATTGGGTGAAAAAGGGATTATTTTCTGTCCGATTTCCGATGCGATCCGTGAACATCCTGAATTGGTCAGGAAATATTTAGGAACCGTAGTTCCGCAACGCGATAATTTTTATGCAGCGCTTAACTCGGCTGTTTTTTCCGACGGATCATTCTGTTATATCCCAAAAGGCGTCCGTTGTCCGATGGAGCTTTCAACTTATTTCCGAATCAACCAAGCGGGAACAGGCCAGTTCGAAAGAACGCTCGTAATTGCCGACGAAGGCAGCTATGTGTCATACCTCGAAGGTTGTACGGCGCCATCGCGCGATGAAAATCAATTGCACGCGGCAGTTGTGGAACTAATTGCACTTGACGACGCCGAAATAAAATATTCAACAGTTCAGAACTGGTATCCGGGAAATAAAGAAGGAAAGGGTGGCGTATATAATTTTGTCACCAAACGCGGACTGTGCGAAAAGAATGCAAAAATTTCGTGGACGCAGGTCGAAACGGGTTCAGCCGTAACATGGAAATATCCATCGTGCATTTTGAAAGGCGACAATTCGATAGGCGAGTTTTATTCGATCGCGGTGACCAATAATTTCCAACAGGCCGATACCGGAACGAAAATGATCCACCTGGGTAAAAACACTAAATCGACCATAATTTCAAAAGGAATCTCGGCCGGGCGCTCGCAAAACAGCTACCGCGGATTGGTACAAATTGGGTCGAGGGCTGAAAATGCCCGGAATTTCTCGCAGTGTGATTCATTGCTTATGGGCAACAATTGCGGAGCCCACACATTTCCATACATCGAAAGCAAAAATTCGTCGGCTAAAATCGAGCATGAAGCTACAACAAGTAAAATCGGTGAAGACCAGGTTTTCTATTGCAACCAGCGCGGCATCCCAACCGAAAAGGCCATTGCATTAATCGTAAACGGTTTCAGCAAGGACGTTTTAAACAAATTACCGATGGAATTCGC
>JADMKR010000189.1 GCA_015478765.1 Flavobacterium sp. | reverse complement strand
CTACGATCGACGCTTCGGCCAGGGTTAGCACCGGACTGATAGGCAAACTCAGCACTTCGCGATGAATTTTTTCGGTGATTGGAAATGAAAGATGATTCCATTCGGCGAAAGCCTTTTGGTGGTGCGGCGCCACAGGATAATGTATCATCGTTTCGATACCACGCTCGGCGAGATAGCGCTGCAGTTGGTCTCTATTTTCGGTGCGAATGACAAACAGATGAAAAACGTGATCATCGCCACCCGAATATTCCGGAAGAATTATTTTCGGATTTGTGATGTTCCCAATATAAAATTCGGCTATCGACCGACGCCTCTTATTGTCATGATCCAAATGTGGCAATTTGATGTTCAGGAATAACGCCTGCAACTCATCGAGTCGGCTGTTTACGCCCTTTTGATCGCAGTAATATTTGGTATCCGAACCGTAATTCCGTAGCTGGCGAATGACACGCGCCAATTCATCATCATTGGTAGTGACTGCGCCGGCATCGCCCAGCGCACCTAAATTTTTAGCGGGATAGAAACTGAATCCGGCACAAAGGGCAAGGTTGCCCGCGGTTTTCTCCAACTGCGCACCCTGGGCTTGAGCGGCATCTTCAATAACCAACAAATTGGCCGACTGAGCGATTTTGGCAACTGCCGATACATCGGCGAGCTGTCCGTATAAATGAACGATTAGTATCGCCCGGGTCTTGTGGGTTATTTTTTCGGTAATTCGATCAGGGTCAATATTATATGTTTCCAATGACGGTTCGACCAGCACCGGAACGAGCCCGGCTTCAGTAATCGCTAAAATGCTTGCTATGTACGTATTGGCCGGTACGATCACCTCATCGCCTTTCGCCATGCGACCTAAGTGGATATACGATTTGAATATCAAGACGAGCGCATCAAGACCGTTGCCCACGCCAATACAATGTTTTGTACCACAATAATTGGAGAAATGCTGCTCGAATGCGGCCACTTCATTCCCCAGAATATAGCGACCATCGGCTATGAACTGCGTGAGCTTTTCGGTATAAATCGCCTCGTAAGGCCGGTTGATCCGATACAAATCAAGAAACTTTATCATAACTTATAGTATCACAGTGTCAAGTTGGTCGTGGTTTCCGACAGCCAATCGGTAGAAATCCTGCGTAATGGTGCGAGCGCCGAAACTCTCCTTCCAAAATGCCAGTCCGCCATTGAGTTTCATGCCATTCTCCTCATTGGAAATCCCAAAGTCGAAATATTTTTTATCGCGAAAAACATCGGTAATCAAATGGTGGTAAAGATAGTCGAGTGCGCCGGTTTCATTCTTATTTTCCCTTCCGGAAACATATTGCGGATGTGCGACATTTTCAGATACAAAAACGGTTGTCCCGGCTTCGATCCCGTTTTCGCCATAAACATTAAAATGCCTGATGTTTTTAGGAAACCTCCGATGCAACATTGTAATTTCTTCCAGCGAATGCACCGGTTTGGCGTTGTGTTTGGTTTTCAAATTAGGTATGAGAACCGAATTCCAAAACAAATCGAAATTATTGTCTTCCCTGATCACAAGCTGGTTTTTGTGGCCGCGTCGCACGCTTTCCATGCGTGTTTTCGCAATTTTAAAAGGCGTTTGCAAATCAATAACCGATAGTGAATCGCGGCGTTCCAGGGTTGCACCTGCCACAATCAGCGCATAATCAGTTTCGGCAGATGGCAGTAGATGGTAGATCATCGGAATTGATTTCACCTCAAAAAATTCGACACCGTCGCTTTCCATGAATTGCATCACTGCTCTCAGTATGGCGATAACACCGGCAAGTTTCGATTTCCGCGTCAGTACAAAACCGCCATAGGTCAGGCCGCGATGCGAATAGACTGAGTTTACTTCGCGATGTGCCGGCAGTACGGCCACCAGCGAATCATCTTCAAAAATCAACAATGAATAATCGGGGAACCGATCGGCGTGGTACTCCATAAAATCGCGCTGGAATAAAAACGTCCCATTTTTGGATTCGGCAATAAAAGCATTCCAGGTGGCGAAATCCTCCGGAACGTATCTTCTTACTAATAGTTTTGGCACCGCAGCTATTTTTAAACACGGCAAATTAATCAATTTCCGACAATACCCTGCTGTTGCGACAAAAAGCTTTTATGCGAATATTTCCTACCTTTAGGCAATCATAATTCGAATCGGTGTCTATATTTCGATACAATTTTCTAGTGTTGTTTCTGCTGTGTATCAGTCAAATACAGGCGCAGGATGTTTCCTTATATCAGCAGTTCAACGGCCGGTATGACTTTCTGTTTTTTGGCAATACCATGAATCCGATGGAAAACCACATCATGCCTACGCCCGAAATTTTCACCAGCTCGTCGGCCGGATTTACTTTAAATGACGGCGATATCATCCACCGTGCTTTTTTATACTGGGCCGGATGCGGAATGGGCGATTTTGAAGTTGAACTCAACAGCCAGCCATTGGTTGCAGAACGCACCTTTCACCATCAGCGCATGTGGCAAACGCTGACGATGGATTACTTCAGCGCATTTTACGATGTGACGCCAATCCTTCAAAATACGGGCGCCGGAACCTATACGCTGTCGGAATTGGATGCACCGGGCGTATTTCCCCACTATTTTTACAATAAAACAAATTTTGCAGGATGGGCGGTAATTGTCATCGTTGAAAACCCGGATTTTCCGCTAAACCAACTCAATTTATACGACGGAATGCAAGCCGTACCCGACGAGCTTACAATTACACTCAACAGTTTGAATGTGATTGACAATGTGGGCGCTAAAATTGGTTTTTTGGCTTGGGAAGGTGATAAAAACATTGCGTCGGGCGAAACACTGTCACTAAATGGTCAGCCGCTCAGCAACCCGCCACTGAATCCTGAAAACAACGCATTCAACGGTACTAATAGTTTTACAGGTTCGGACGAGCTGTATAATATGGATCTGGATGTGTACGATATTCAGGATTATATTTCTATTACCGATTCGGTCGCTACCATACGGTTGACTTCCGGACAAGATGTAGTCATGATCAATGCCATCGTGACCAAGCTCAACAGCCAGTTGCCCGATGCGACAATCTCAATCGATAGCGTGGCTTTGCAGTGCTCATCGCGCATACTTACTGTCGATTTTACGG
>JADMKR010000188.1 GCA_015478765.1 Flavobacterium sp. | reverse complement strand
GTAGCGCCAAGGCGGTCGATATTGAAACGGTATCAGCATTATTGTCAAAGATCTCAGAATCCCAAACCGTACAAATCGAGCTTATAACACAGGCCGGTCACCGCGTTCGGGTAATTATCTAAAAATATTTTAATAGAATGAAAAAGCCATCCGGTGACGGGTGGCTTTTTTTATTTTTATTAGGTAAAAGTTTTACGAAAACGTTTGAAATCTATACTTTTGCACCCAATTAACAAACAACACTAACGTTTTTATTTTGTACCAATGAGCAACATAAACCTGTACGAGAAAGAGGTGGCATTTCAGGGCGACCGACGACGCGCCGCAATTGAACTGATTAAAATAATCAGCGATTTGTGGTATGATAAATCGATTGAAATGGTGCTTTTTCGAAACCAGCTAATCAACCAAAACGTCAGCCATATTTTAAATCTGCATGAATATGCCGGAGAATTTGTGGGAAAACCGATTTCGGTTTTCGATTCGGTTGAAATCGCCGAGGCTATCCTTTCCCTCGATCTTCCGCCCGCGAAACTTGACATTGGAAAGTTGACCTACGAATATCACCTCGAAGATGACAAATATGCAAACGCGAAATCTTTTGTAATCGACAAGTTGAAAAATGCCAAGGACTTTAAAAACAATAAACCCAAAGATGTCGTATTGTACGGTTTTGGTCGAATTGGCCGATTGTTAGCACGCGAACTCATGTCGAAAACCGGAAAAGGTACCCAATTGCGACTCCGTGCTATCGTAACCCGTGATAAAAATGACGCAATATCGTTGGAAAAACGTGCTTCATTATTGCGTTATGATTCCATTCACGGTGATTTTCAGGGATCGGTAGTTGCCGATGTCGAGAACAATGCATTGCTGATCAATGGCACTACCGTTCATGTAATTACCGCGTCAAGTCCGGAGGAAATCGATTATACAAAATACGGTTTTGACGATGCGCTAATTATCGATAACACAGGTGCTTTCACAACCACAGAAGCACTTGAGCGCCATCTTTCGTCAAAAGGAGCCGCCAAAGTGTTGCTCACAGCTCCTGGCAAAGGCGTTCCAAACATTGTTCATGGCGTAAACCAAAATGATTACAATCCGGATGAAGTCAGCATTTTCTCTGCTGCTTCATGTACCACGAATGCCATCACTCCTATTTTAAAAGCTGTCGAAGATACTCTGGGCGTGTCAAAAGGCCATCTGGAAACTATACATGCATACACGAACGACCAAAATTTGGTGGATAATATGCATAAAAAATATCGTCGTGGCCGCGCCGCAGCACTGAATATGGTAATCACCGAGACCGGAGCCGGAAGCGCAGTTGCAAAGGCGTTACCGTCATTGACGGGCAAACTGACTTCAAATGCAATTCGGGTACCGGTCCCAAATGGCTCGCTGGTCGTCTTAAATCTTGAAGTGAATCGCGAGACGTCTGTGGATGAAGTGAATGCCATCATGAAAAAATATGCTTTGGAAGGCGAACTTGTCGAGCAGATAAAATACTCGTTAAATAATGAGTTGGTATCATCTGACATTGTTGGTACGTCGGCACCGGCCATTTTCGACAGCAACGCAACCATTGTTTCAGCCGATGGTAAGAATATAGTTCTATACGTTTGGTATGACAACGAATATGGCTACAGTCACCAGGTCATCCGACTAGCGAAATATATTGCGAAAGTTCGCCGATATACGTACTACTAGTAGAATATAAACCGATGAAAATCCGTTCGTAAGGGCGGATTTTTTTATTTTTAGACAAAATTATTCCAATGAAAAATCTACTATGTGCTTTGCTGCTGATGATATTCTTACCGGCAGCCGCTCAGAATTCCACTACGTACAATGCAGCATTGGCCGATAGTTTAGGAGCCGACGAATACGGGATGAAAACTTACGTTTTGGCAATACTGAAGACAGGTTCAAACACAACCGCCGACCAGCAAAAGACATCGGAAGCATTTGCGGGTCATATGGCCAATATCGGTCGTCTGGCTGAGGAAGGCAAACTTGTCGTTGCCGGACCCTTTTTCAAAAATGACAAGCAATACCGCGGCATTTACATTTTCAACGTTACCACAATTGCGGAAGCCGAGGAATTATTGATCACCGATCCGGCGATAAAAGAAAAACTCCTCGAAGCTGAATTATTCCGTTGGTATGGTTCGGCGGCGCTGCCGATTTATTTGGAAACGCATAAGCAAATTGAAAAAAACAAACCATGAGAAAACAGTTGCTATATCTGATTAGCTGTACATTTCTGGCCTTTACATCCAATGCGCAGACAGTGCGCAATTATGGAGCGATGAAAGATGTCATGAAAAAAGGCATGCTTCACGGCACAATTGCGTTAGATACTATTTCGAACAAGACTAATCTATACGGACTGGGGCCGGTAGAATACCTCACGGGCGAAATTATGATCATTGATGGAAAATCGTATATCTCCACTATTTCAAATGGTGCTATTTCAGTCACTGAATCCTTTAATGCCAAAGCGCCATTTTTTGTTGCCGCCAATGTAGCACGATGGAAGGAGAGTCCACTACCTGATTCAGTAAACAACATCTCCGATCTAAATCGGTATCTCGACATTCTCGCGTTGGAAACGGATAAACCATTTGCGTTTAAACTTGCGGGCAAGATCAAATCGGCGGTGATTCATGTGGTCAATTTACCGCCAGGAACAAAAGTCACATCTCACGACGATGCTCACACCGGTATGGTGAAATTTGAATTGGACGAACAAAACGTCGAAATAATCGGATTTTTTTCTCGTAATCACCAGGCGGTTTTTACGCATCACGACACTTTTATCCATTTGCACCTGCTCACTGTCGACAAAAAGTTTATGGGACATCTTGAGGATTTTGCTCCGATGGAAATGACTTTGTTCCTGGCCGAGTAGAATTCCCCTAGCCCTGATTGAGCGAAAAGACTTTTTGGGCGAACAATGATTTTTTTGTGGCGGCGCAGAGCGACCGAAGGAAGCTCCTGCGCCGTCTTACAAAACACATTGTTCGCCAAAAAGCTAGCAGCGAAAGCAGGACCCGAGCTACAAAAAAACGAACAGGCGAAGCAAATTGCTCAAAAAAAAAGCTTCCCATAAAGAGAAGCTTTAATTTAAAAATTCGAAAATATTTACGCGTGTCCGGCTGCGGCGATCAGGTTCAGTGCGCTTCCCGCAACAAACCAGCCCACCTGGCTTTCGTTATAAGTATGATTGGCGACAATAAGGTCGATGCTACCGTCGGAATGAACAAATTCGAGTGTTAACGGCACGCCCGGCGCGAAATTGACCAGGTTCGTAAAGTTGATCACGTCGTCTTCGCGGATTTTGTCGTAGTCGGCTTCATTGGCAAACGTCAACGCCAACATTCCCTGCTTTTTAAGGTTTGTTTCGTGGATACGTGCAAACGACTTCACAAGCACTGCCTTCACTCCCAAGAAGCGCGGTTCCATAGCTGCATGTTCCCGTGAGGAACCTTCGCCGTAATTATGATCACCAACAACAATTGTCGGAATAGCAGCGGCCTTGTAGGCACGTTGCACTGCCGGCACTGCATCGTACCCGCCTGTAAGTTGATTTTTAACGAAATTCGCCCGTTGGTTGAAGGCGTTCACCGCACCAATCAGCATGTTATTTGAAATATTATCCAAATGCCCGCGGAAACGCAGCCAAGGTCCTGCCATCGAAATGTGGTCGGTGGTACATTTACCGAATGCTTTGATCAGCAAACGTGCATTTGTTATGTTTTTTCCATCCCAAGGTTCAAATGGCTCAAGCAGTTGCAATCTTTCCGATTCTGTGCTTACAACCACTTTTACATGAGATCCGTCTTCTGCAGGCGCCTGATATCCGGCATCGGCGACATCGAAACCGCGTGGTGGAAGTTCATCGCCGGTTGGTTCATCGAGGCGCACTTCAATTCCGTCTTCGTTGATCAATGTATCGGTCAGCGGATTGAATGTTAAGTCGCCGGCTATTGCCATGGCGGTCACGATTTCGGGCGAACCTACAAACGCGAGTGTATTCGGGTTACCGTCGGCACGTTTTGAAAAGTTTCGGTTGAAAGAATGGACAATGGTGTTGCGTTCTTCTTTTTCGGCGCCTTCGCGATCCCACATTCCGATGCAGGGTCCGCAGGCATTTGCGAAAACCGTCGCTCCGATCTTATCGAAAGTATCGATAAATCCGTCACGTTCGATAGTGTAGCGCACAAGCTCCGATCCCGGAGTGATGGTGAATTGTGATTTTGTTTTTAGGTTTTTATCGGCGACCTGCTTGGCAAGTGAAGCTGCACGCGAAATATCTTCGTAAGATGAATTGGTACATGAACCGATCAAACCCACCTGGATTTTTAAAGGCCAGTCGTTTTTGATAGCTTCTTCACGCATTTTGGAAATTGGCGTAGCCAAATCGGGCGTGAAAGGTCCGTTAAGGTGCGGCTCCAACTCCGATAGGTTGATTTCAATAACCTGATCGAAATACTGCTCGGGATTAGCATAGACTTCATCATCACCTGTGAGGTATGATGCCATTCCGCGTGCTGCATCGGCAACGTCGGCGCGGTCGGTAGACCGAAGGTAGCGATCCATCGAATCGTCATATCCGAAAGTTGATGTGGTAGCGCCCACTTCGGCACCCATATTACAGATGGTTGATTTTCCGGTACATGACATCGCTTTGGCGCCTTCACCGAAATATTCTATAACAGCACCGGTCCCACCTTTTACGGTAAGAAGCCCGGCAACTTTTAAGATCACATCTTTTGGTGCGGTCCAACCTGACAAACGTCCGGTTAATTTCACACCAATCAGTTTCGGGAATTTGAGTTCCCAAGCCATACCCGACATCACGTCTACCGCATCGGCACCGCCAACACCAATTGCAATCATTCCGAGACCGCCGGCGTTAACTGTGTGCGAATCGGTTCCGATCATCATTCCGCCCGGGAATGCATAATTTTCAAGAACTACCTGGTGGATGATTCCGGCTCCTGGTTTCCAAAACCCGATACCGTATTTATTTGATACCGATGATAAAAATTCGAACACTTCATTACTTTGTTCCTTTGCACGTTTCAAATCGCTTTTCGCATCGACTTTAGCCTGTATAAGGTGATCGCAATGAACGGTTGTCGGCACCGCCACTTTGGCTTTTCCTGCATGCATAAATTGGAGAAGCGCCATTTGAGCAGTCGCGTCCTGACACGCAACGCGGTCGGGTGCAAAGTCGACGTAATCCTTGCCGCGTTCAAATGCTCGGGTTGGAGATCCTTCCCACAAATGGGCGTAAAGTATTTTCTCAGAAAGCGTTAGGGGGCGGCCAACGAGTTCTCGGGCCTTATCAACACGTGACGCCATGGTGGAATACACGCTTTTTATCATTTCAATATCAAATGCCATATGTATAGGGATTAAATTCGTAGCACAAATTTACGAAAATAGAATGTAAATGAAGAATTTTTAGCGATATGGATTATTAGAAAGAATAATAAAACCAGAAAGCAATTTTTTCTGACTTTAATTAATTTTTTTCGGATATTTTGAGTTTATATTATATAATCCTTAAAATAACCAAGTTCTTTTACCGAATTCGAAATCTGGCAGTTTATCTACGGCCTGCGAAGCGGAAAGAACCTTTCTAAATTAGCTTTGATTGCTGATTCCCGCCTATCGGTCATCGGCTTCTCATAAAAACGGTATAGCAGATAGCTCAACACTATGGTCACAACAAAATATGTTGTGGTAAAAAATACCAAGCCGGCGGCGTTCATAGTCATAATATCGAAATGATAGTGCATCAATTGCAGTACAACGCCATAATGGAGCAGGTACACGGAGTATGAAATTAAACTTATAAATGTAACAGGAATCCGGATAACTCTGTGTTCGTCTTGCCATTCCGACAGCACCGGAAGGAATAATGCCACAGTTATAGAGGTCATGGGCAAATAAATCACATTCCAAAAAAATGGGTATTCGCTTATAAAGAGCCCTAAGCTGCCCACCCCGACTGCAAGAAAACTAAGCATGAAAATTCCAATCATACACCATAGCATTCGCGTTTGTTTCCAGAAGTTCCGATATCTGGAATAGAGGCAACTGCACAACACACCGATAAATATTGCGTCAAGCCTGTATATGACGACCGATTTTAATGAGATGTTCCAGTAATTGATGTCATTATTAAAGGTCTGATAATGGTAATAGAATTTATTACCGAGAAATAGCAGCAGCAAGCACGATATCACTAATACAAAATGGCGTGTCTTTCTGCGGGAACGAATAATGGAAGCCGACAAAAATAAGGTAAACGGCAATACCAAATAAGCAAACTCCTCTATGGACAAGCTCCAAGATTCTGTGAAAAATGGCAGCATTGGCGTTGCGAAATTTTGCAGGAAGAAGAAATATCGCCACGCTCCGTCAATTTTGTAACCGATATAAAAAGCTATAATCAGGTTGACTATTAATATCAGATAATAATTCGGCAGCGTTCGGAACCAGCGCCGTTTAAGAAATAATAAAACCGAATCTGTTCGGAAATCACCTTTAATAAACATCTGATAAAGTATTTTTCCAATTAGAAAACCACTCAACACAAAGAATATTTCCACACCCAAGTAGCCTGAAAGCGACATTAATTGTAAAATCAATCCTTGATCACCGGGAAAGATCCAGCCGCAGTGTCCCACAAGTACCATTGTTATGGCCAGTGCCCGCATCAGGTCGAGCCCGAAAATTCGCCGTTGATCGTAGAGTTGCTCCATCATTTAAGTTTTCATCGCCGCGAAGCGCAAAAGAGGTTTTTCGTAAAACGTGTAGATAAGCCATGCCAGTGCTAAGGAAACGGTAAGATAAATTAACGCGCAAATATGCAACTCTCCTAACGATAGCAGGCTGGTATCGACAAAATACTTTAAGAGAAATAAAACCAGGCTATAATGTACAAGATAAAGAGCATATGAAATTCGGCCGATAAAATGCACCGGAACTTCCAATCCCCCGGCCGATCGTTTCCATTCCGACAATAATGGAAGAAATAACGCCAATGATATACTCATTAACGGCAGCAGCAAAATATTCCAAAATATCGGAAATGCGCCAATATCGATGTTGAATAACGCAATAGCGCTTACAATACTACCCATAAATATCGCCCCAACTACTGCTGTAGGAAAACGGTTCTTTTTCCACAGCGACGGATGTTGCAAATAAATATAACTGAAAACAATTCCGATCAGAACTGCATCGATTCGATAAATAACCACAGACCGTAATGCTATATTCCATTCTATAAGTCCGATACCGGGATGCTGCAAATGAAAAATAGTTTTTGCCGCAACCGAAAACAGGATTAGTGAAATAGTTGCGAAAAGTAATAATTTACACCGGGCGACTTTGAGAAATAGCGCAAGTCCGAAAAGTATGAAGGGCAACATTACATAGGTGAGTTCTTTAACGGGCATTGTCCATGACTCAGGAAAAAAAGGCAACATCGGCGTAGCTAAATTCTGAAGGAAAACAAAATACCGAAATGGCTCTGCAACCGAATAGCCTAATATTGCTGCGACAAGCAAGTTGACTACCAATATCAATAAATAATTCGGCATGACCCGCACTGAACGGCGCCGCAGAAAACGCCATGCCGATCCTTTTTCGTATGCTGGTTTCATGTATAATCGAAACAGGCTACTGCCAATCAAGAAGCCGCTGAGCACAAAAAAAATTTCAGCCCCAATAAATCCGGAGAAGTCCAATGCCTTGGTCAGCAGGTTGCGGTGCTGCGGATATAACCATAACGAATGTGAGCCCAATACCATTAAAACGGCAACGACTCGCATTAAATCAAGTCCGAAAATTTTATTCGTTACATCCGGCTGATTCGGAATCATGAAAATCTGTATGTTTGCATATGGCCCGATCAAAGATATATAAAATTATTACAGGCATTCTGCTATTGGTTTTGATTGGCTGTCTCGCGACCTATTCCCAATTATCAAACCGGCACAGGGCAATCGTCAAAACCACGTTGCTGCATAAATCGGGTATGATTGACGGAAAATGGAGTGTTGACTCAACCGGAAAGGTTTATAATATGATTTCACCATCGTTTCTGATTGACGGAATTTACAAATCGATGGAAGGGCCGATGTCGGCTAAATACGTACAGCTTTCCCAGGACTCAGCGCTGATTTACATGACCGGTTTTAAGGTGACGGCCATAGATGCCAAGTCGCGCCAGCCTTTATCGAACGAATTCATCTGCCATACGAATGTCGATTTTAATGCGGCAAAATATTACAGTCGGCTTAACCTTCCGCAGCGAATCGGAAACAGCTATCCTAGAATGACCTCGTTATCAAATGGCAGTGAAGCATTGCAGTTTCCCGCAGGTTATGGCATACCAATGCACGGAAACGACATGCTGTACTTGACAACCCAGTCGCTAAACCACAACTATCCAAAAATCAAATACCTGCTAAAGCACAATGTGGCTATAAATTATACCGATAAGATCCAGAAGCCGTTAATGAGCCGCACTGTGTTTATCATGTTGCCATACGATGAATCCGATCCGTACTCGCCGACCACCTCAAGCGATCTTTGCATACCGGTCGAAACAAAGAACCACGTTTATGACGATGGCAAAGGAAATAAGCATTCCGGGCATTGGGTTGTGCCCGAAGGAAAAAATACCTATCGCAGCAACATCAACCAGCAACTGCAGATTGCGGATAGTATCCGATTACACTCGGCCGCGCTGCACGTGCATCCGTTTGCAACTTCGTTTACCCTGAGAAATATCAGTAAAGGTGAACCGGTATTCACCAGTAAAATCGTGAATCGAAAAGGCAAAATCGGACTTCAGTCGGTGCCCGGATTTACATCAGATGACGGCGTATGGTTATATGCCAACAATGATTACGAACTGGTGCTCGAGGTAGATAATACCAGCGGCGAACAACAGGACATGATGGGAAGCATGTTTTTATTTTTCTACGATGCAGAACTGGATGCGCTGTTAAGCAGCAAACCACCCAACCAGGAAATTCTTCCTAAAACAGCGAGTCGATAATATTTTCGATCGAAATTCCCTCGGCATCTGCTTTGTAGTTTTTCACCACCCGGTGCCGAAGTATGCCAATGGCGACCGCTTTTACATCTTCAATATCGGGTGAAAATTTACCATTGAAAGCGGCATGCGCCTTGGCGGCAAGTATCAGGTTTTGCGAGGCCCGCGGACCTGCTCCCCAGTCGATGTAATTCTTGATATAATCGTTAGACAAGGCATTGTCGGGACGGGTTTTGCTTACCAATGTCACTGCATATTCAATCACATTGTCGGCCACCGGAATGCGGCGGATCAATTGCTGGAAATCGATAATCTCCTGGGCATTGAAGAGCGGATTGACCTGTTGTTTACTATCGGATGTGGTGCTTTTGACAACAAGTACTTCTTCCGCAAATGACGGGTAATCCAGTTTAATCGAGAACATGAACCGGTCGAGCTGAGCTTCCGGTAACGGATATGTACCCTCCTGCTCTATCGGGTTTTGGGTTGCCAGTACAAAGTAGGGCAACGAAAGTTTATAATTGTGTCCGGCGATGGTAACCGCCCGTTCCTGCATGGCTTCAAGAAGTGCTGCCTGTGTCTTTGGCGGTGTTCGGTTAATCTCGTCGGCGAGTATGATGTTGGAGAAAATGGGCCCTTTCAGAAATTTAAACTGACGGTTCTCATCCAATATTTCGCTTCCTAAAATATCCGACGGCATCAAATCGGGTGTGAATTGGATTCGCTTGAAGTCGAGGCCCAGTGCCTGAGCTATCGTATTGACCATTAAAGTCTTTGCCAATCCCGGAACGCCTACCAACAGCGCATGGCCGCCAGAAAAAATACTCAATAGGATTTGATCCACCACAGCGTCCTGGCCGACGATGATTTTCGATATTTCCGCCTTGAGGTCTTTTCTTTTTTGAACCAGATTTTGAACTGCTGCTACATCAGACATACTTACTACTTTATTAATGATTGGCCTTAACTGCTTATTAGCCCCGGGCGCGCCGGTACCCTTTATTGCAAATAAAGGTAAAGGCAAGCACGGGAACAGGCCTTTATAAAAAAGCCCAAACCTCAGTGCTCCTTATTTTTTCAACCAATTGTTGGTAAACTCGCAGTTGCGGTATTCACCATT
This sequence comes from Flavobacterium sp., assembly GCA_015478765.1. GTDB lineage: Bacteria > Bacteroidota > Bacteroidia > Flavobacteriales > Flavobacteriaceae > Flavobacterium. The sequence goes on along the minus strand of JADMKR010000188.1, from coordinate 7,588 downwards.
TATTTTTATATACGTTTCCTTGATTTTTTCATCAGACCATTTGCCGATCTCGCTGATTTGCTTTTCCTTGAGCGCCAGGTTTTTGATCTTGATATAATCTTTCGAATAATCGGCCACGTGCTCGTCATAACGATTGATTACCGTGAGGAGTTTGTAGCGCTTCTTACCTGACTGATCTTCGTCCATTATAGGCATCGATACTTCACGGTCTTTAAGATTCACTAATTGGCTGTACAGTTTCGGATCCATTTTGGTAAGTTCAAAACGGGTATCCATGGTTCGCGGATTAATCAGTACCCCACCGTTCGCCTTGGTTTCTTTTTCATCCGACATTTGGCGTGCGGCGTCTTCGAAAGAGATAGTCCCTTCGTCGATGGTTTTCTTAATCAGCAACGCTTCTTCCCGAGCTTCGGTCAACGCTTCAGTAGTTACTTTGGGCGTTAGGAGAATGTGTCGAAGTTCGACTTCCTGGCCCCGAATTTTCTCGACCATAATAATATGGTAGCCGAAATCGGTTTCGAATGGTTCCGAAATTTCACCTTCATCCAAACTAAACGCTACGTCTTTAAACTCTTTGAGGAACGGAGTACGCCGATTCATTTTATAGTAGCCGCCATTAGATTTCGTTCCCGGATCCTGTGTATACAGTACCGCTTTGCTAAAAAAGCTGGCGCCTTCTTCGATTTCCTTTTTAAATGTTTTGAGCTGATTGATGACTTTCTGTCTTTCTTCATCTGAGACTTTGGGCTCGATGATAATTTGCGAGACTTCCATTTCCGCACCGAAAACCGGCAGATCTTCTTTGGGAATTTTTTTGAAGAATGTCCGTACTTCTTCAGGTGTTATTTCTACCCTTTCGATGATTTTATCCTGCATTTGTTCGGTTAAGCTGTTCATGCGGATGATTTCGGAAAGATCGGCACGAAAATCTTCTTCCGATTCCTTCTTGAAATATTCGACCACCTTTTCCATCGATCCCAACTGCTGGACCATGTAATCGACCTGCTTATTCAATTTCTCGCGAACCTGATCATCGCCAACGATAATACTATCCTGGATTGCCTGGTGTGCATATAATTTATCTTCCATCAACCGGCCCAACACCTGGCAGCGGGTAATATCGGCAATGGAGCTGCCCTGACTTGTGATTTCCAGATACGCTTTGTCGATATCCGATTCCAGGACATTATAATCACCCACAGTCGCTATTACGCCATCAATCTTTTTCTTGCCGCCTTGGTAACTGGTGGTCGATGCCACATCCGCTGGCGGATCTTCCTGCGCGGTCGCCGAAACGAACATGCAGACGCAAACGACGGTCAGGACTTTATTTATAAATTTCATACTTTCTATTTTTAATCGCATCATCGGTAATTTCCTTTTCAAATTTTTTAATTAATTCCAGCTTTCTGTTATTCAATATCACCTCTTTCAAGGTTGGCTTTATGTACTCCAGCGGAGCGGTTCGGTTCTTATCCAGAACGTTGGTGATCTTTACAAAATAAGTCAGACTGTCGTCGTCAAACTGAAAGGCCTTTCCGGGAATTATATATCTATCCCGATTTTCAGGCGTAATGAATGGCAGCCGCGCATAAACCTGTCCCATTTCTGCCCAAACGCTGTCGTTTAATGCATAGTTACGAAATTGCAACACATTGGTTTCCCAAAAAGCGGCATCTGATTTTCTGAAATCCAGGAATTTCCTTCGGATATTCTCAAATTTAGGATTACTTCTGGCAAGATGAATATAGCGTAAACGCACTAATGTCGCGTTTGTTTTAAAATTCTCTTTATTGGCCTTATAATAACCTGACAGTTCTTGTTGCGTTACCACCGTATCAACCGACCGTTTTACTATTTCCTCAATGTAGGCCTTGGTGTAAAGGTCGATTTTATATTGATTGATCAAATTGTCGAGTTGCTCCTGCGCCTCCTGATTCAAATTGATTTCAGCGGCATCGATAAGCAATTTTCGTGTCGCCCACCGGTCGATGTAATTATTGATTATGATGAGACTATCTTCCCGGCCGATGCCCTTGGGCACAATATCACTAATCTCGTCACGGTACAGATACGAATCGTTGACTCTGGCAACAGCCTCGGGTTCAGCGTCAGGTTTAAAAAAATTGCACGACGCAACTGTAAACACTAATGCTGTTATGCACGCGGCTTTGAACATCAATTGTTGATTTCCTTCTTTAATTCTTCAAACACCTCACGGTTGACGGTAACCGAAAATTCCTGCTGTAAATCTTTTACCCAGTTCTCCTCAAGATATTGCTGGTAGTCATTTATAACCCTGCCCTTGGCGTCTTCCAGTGATTTGGGCCCGGCCGGCAGCAACTTATTTACTTTAACAACAAAGAAATGCTCTCCGTCTTTCAAGATATCCGATACGCCTTTTTTGTACTTGAGGCCTTTCGGAAGAGCGTCATTGCCTTCTTCATAAATGCCTTGAGTCGTCATCACGTTTACCGCGTCTTTATTGTTTAATTTTTCTTTGATATAATCGGTGGTTTTGTCCTGTTTAAAAAATTTCTGCGCTTTTTTGATTACGTCCATATTGGTCGACGATGCGATGATCACATCCAGACGATTCTCCCAACGATACTTGCCGGAATTGTTGGTATAAAAACGCGCGAGGCCGGTGGTGTCTTTTTTGGCTTTTTCCCAGATTTCTTTTTCCATCAGGTCGAATAACAAAAGGCCGTCACGGTATTCATCCATTACTGCCGCAAATTCAGGAAACAGTGCTTCGAGATTCTCATCATAATGGCGATTCAGTTGCTCGTCTACGAAGTTCTGATAAAGCACATCCAGTTGTTTGCTGAGCGGTTTTACAGTTAATCCTCCCCTTTGTTGCATTTGCACATAATTCAGAAAATCCTTGGCAGCAATTTCCCTTTCGGCAATATTTAAAAGAGTTCCTTCCGGAATACCTTCGGGCATGGTCCAGGTGTTGTCATAAATTGCATCGGTAACTTTTTTGGTGGCAGCCGTATACAATTTGTTATTTGTTTTAACGGGATATTGCTTTCGCAGTTTCTCGTTCATCGAGGCAGCAATAAGTCGGGAACGTTCATCGCGGGCTATCTTATTCTCGAGTTCGCCTTCCATTTCCTTGAAAGGTTTTATCGGATGTCTGTCGACCAGTTTTACGATATGCCAGCCAAATTGTGTCTGAAACGGTTCTGAAATCGGTTTTTCTTTCGAAAGTCCAAATGCCACATCCTCGAATTCCTGGGAACTCAGTTGGCCCGATCCAAATCGGTTTAGGACGCCGCCTTTTGATGATGATGATTTATCTTCGGAAAACTGACGCGCCAGTGCTTCGAATCCTTCACCTTGTTGCAGTTTTTTATAAATATCGAGAATGGTCGATTTTGCCTTATCCGATTCTGCAGCTTCGTCCTTGGCCTTCATTATCATAATATGCGCTACGGTCACTTCACCGCGATTAGCGCGAACGTCGTCGACTTTGATCAAATGGTATCCGAAACGGGTCCGCACCGGTTTCGAGATTTGTCCTTTACGCAGATTAAAGGCTGCCGATTCAAATGGGTAAACCATCCGGAATGCCGAGAAATAGCCGAGGTCTCCTTGGTTTTCCTTGGCCGACGGATCCTGGGAATGGGCGGTGGCCAATTGGCCAAAATCGTCACCATTCAATGCTTTTTTACGGATTTCAAGCGCCTGATTGTAAACTTTAAGCGTATCGGCAGGCAAGGCATTTTCGTCAACCAGGAATAATATGTGTGACGCACGCACTTCCCGCTGCAAACGGTCGTATGCTTCAGTTACAAGTTCGCTGGTAACCTTCGAATCGGTCAGGTAATTTTTCGCCAGTTGGCCGCGATATTGCTTCAATTCCGATTGATAGGCGGAATTTTCCTGCAAACCCAGTTTGTAAGCTTTACTGATTTTGAGTTTGTAACCGATAAATAGATCGAGATATTGATTGAGGTCTTTCTGCGACTCGTCTTTGACCAGGTCGAGATTTTTTTTATACACCCTTGTAAACTCGTCGGTGTAGTAAGGTTTGTCGTCAATGGTAAACAGAACTTTCTTTGTCGCTTGCTGAGCCTGGACGGATATGTTCAGGAGAAGTACAAGCCCGAACAACAATTGTTTAATTTTCATTACTGTTATAAACGAATTAGGTGATGTAAGCATGCCGAGGTTACGGCAAATTTAACAATCCACAAAAATAGCAATTAGCTTATATTAAACAAGAACACCTAATACTATTAACATAAAATTATTAACACAAAATCACTTCCGCCGCCGGCTGTAAACTTATGGCGGAACCGTTCGGAATTTATTTCAATAAAGGTTACTTTTGCACACCATTTCAATAATTATGAGCTTTTTAAAGGAAATACAACGCCGCCGGACATTTGGCATCATCTCGCATCCCGATGCCGGAAAAACTACGCTGACCGAAAAACTTTTACTTTTTGGCGGCGCGATCCAGGAAGCCGGGGCGGTAAAAAACAATAAAATAAAGAAGGGCGCAACATCCGATTTTATGGAGATTGAGCGTCAACGTGGAATTTCGGTGTCGACCTCCGTATTGGCATTTAATTACGGCGACAAAAAAATCAATATTTTGGATACGCCCGGCCACAAGGATTTTGCCGAGGACACTTACAGAACCCTCACAGCGGTGGACAGCGTGATTGTTGTTATCGATGTGGCGAAAGGTGTCGAGGAACAGACTGAGAAGCTTGTAGCGGTTTGCCGCATGCGAAACATTCCAATGATCGTATTCATCAACAAGCTCGATCGTGAAGGTAAAGATGCTTTTGATTTGATGGATGAAGTTGAGCAGAAGCTGGGTTTGCGGGTTACTCCACTGAGTTTTCCAATTGGAATGGGATATGATTTTCAGGGCATTTACAATTTGTGGGAACAGAACATCAATCTTTTTAGTGGTGACAGCCGGAAGAACATTGAGGAAACCATTGCGTTTTCAGACGTTCAAAGTCCGGAGCTTGAAAAGATCATTTCAGCAGAACCTGCCCGGCGCCTGCGCGAGGAACTCGAGCTGATTGATGAAGTTTATCCCAAGTTCGTCAGGGAGGAATATCTCGCGGGCGATTTACAGCCGGTTTTTTTCGGATCGGCATTGAATAATTTCGGAGTGCGTGAGCTACTCGATTGTTTCGTGGAAATTGCTCCGTCGCCAAGGCCTAAAGAATCGGAAACACGCGTGGTTGAGCCAACTGAGGAAAAATTATCGGGATTTGTGTTTAAGATTCATGCCAATATGGATCCCAAGCATCGCGATCGGTTGGCTTTCATTAAAATTGTATCGGGAACTTTCGAACGCAATCGCCCATATCTGCATGTCAGGCTGAATAAGAATCTGAAATTCTCGAGTCCGAATGCGTTTTTTGCCGAAAGAAAAGAAATCGTAGAAATTTCGTATCCTGGTGATATTGTTGGCCTCCATGATACGGGGAACTTTAAAATTGGCGATACGCTTACTGAAGGTGAAGTCATGAGCTTCAAAGGCATTCCTAGTTTCTCACCCGAACATTTTAGATATATCAACAATGCCGATCCGATGAAATCGAAACAGCTTGAGAAAGGGATAGACCAGTTGATGGATGAAGGTGTGGCACAATTGTTCACACTGGAGATGAACAACCGAAAAGTTGTCGGGACGGTTGGCGCCTTGCAGTATGAGGTCATCCAATACCGATTGGAACACGAATACGGCGCAAAATGTTCGTATGAAAATTTCCCTGTCCATAAAGCGTGTTGGGTAAAACCCGACGATGCCAAAAATGAAGAATTTAAGGAATTCAAACGGATCAAGCAAAAATTTCTTGCTCGTGACAAATACGGACAGCTGGTTTTTCTGGCAGATTCTGATTTCACGATACAGATGACTCAAAATAAATATCCAAGTGTGAAGCTATTTTTTACGTCAGAATTTGATTAGCAATATTAATTATATTACTTTTAAATTAAAATGCAACAGTTAGTGTATTTCGACGATGAAATTTGCTATATGTCGGCATTTTTAATTGGTTAACATAAAATGTTTTACTTTTGGTCAAGTATTGCTTACTTTGCATCATTAAATGCTCCAAACTATGAAAAAAAATTTACTGAAATTTTACGTCCTCACCTTTGTCCTCTTTTCGGATTTTGTAATATTTGCACAAGGTCCTGGTAATGATAGTGAAGACGGTGACTTGGAAGGCGGTGACGACTTACCGGCTGCACCTATAAATACAAAATTAATTTGGCTCGCAATTGTTGGAGTTCTTTTCGTACTGTATACCTACAGAAAAAGTCGAAAAGTAGCTTAAGACTTCGTTTATAATCCTTATAACCTTTCTGACGAGAGGTTTTTTTGCGTATTAAAACTTGTAGTCTGGGGGCTGCTTTACAGCTTTTCGCCACAGAATAATAATTTCGAGCAATCCAATTCAGCATACCGAATACATATAAGAGAGCGCATACTTGGCGTTACTCTTTTTTAAAGTTACCCAATAACAAAAACCCGTTCCGCTACCGAAAAGGGTTTTGATTCTTTCTTTCTAAGTAGTTTCAAAAGACGTTCATATCCAGTCTAGATTCAAAACACAATTTTTCGATTATAAATTTTACTGTCGCTTGTCTTCACCTGAACCAGTAGAACTTGTGAGGCCGCGCTCAAATTAGTAATTATAATTTCATTGCGGTCGAATCCATCAACATTAAGTAAGAGGCGACCTCGAAGATCATAAATTTTCACTTCGCTAATGGCGAGTTGCGGACTGTAGATATTAATCCCCGCACCGTTTCGATACACCACAAAATTTGAATAGTTGTCTGATGGAACATCCAATGACTCGCTACTGTAGCGCAGTACAAACCTGTGATCAAATGTTCCCGCATTTGTAGTAAACGCATATGCACCGTTCTTTAGATTGTGGAAAACGTTCAACAGTTTATCTTCGAGATATATATTGATATCATCCGATACAAAGAGGCCGTCGTAATCCGAGAGGGCGATATTGAAACTGCCTGCAATATCACTGCGATATCCAAGCGGTACCTCGTCGGTAATTTCAAATGGAAGCGCGCGGCCCTGGATTCCCAATTTATGGATATTGGCAAATGAATACAAACTGATTACATTGCCGCTTTCCATGACTTCGCCATCAAAACTGGTGTCGAGTTCATTAGTGGCAGTTTCAATATAACCTACTAAAGTTTGCTTATATGCCCCATATGAGTTGGTCAACTCCAACCAGATCCGGTGCTTCTCAACACTTTGCGGCACTGACTCGGGAGTCGATGACCTGAAGAAGAGGTCGTTGTTGCCTACGATCCGCATGCTATTGTTAAAAATTACAGTGCCCGATGTCTGGCCTTTGATAAAGAATCCTTGCCCTGCTGCAATTTTCCCATCGGGGACTGTACTATTTCCCGTTCCACCACCAGCGGTGCCAGTACCCGTTCCTCCGGTCAAGTTATACATTGCATAGTCAGTCGCTATATACTGATTGGCAGCAATTGGCGTATTATGCGTCCAAAAATATATAGTGCCTTCCAGCACGGAAGCATTGGGACCAGTTGGCGATAACAG
>JADMKR010000187.1 GCA_015478765.1 Flavobacterium sp. | reverse complement strand
ACCAGTATCAGCATAACTATAGCGAGAGCAATCAGTATAAGGGTATTGGAACCTGTATCAGCACTGGCGCCTGATGCCGTTGCGGTGGCGCCTGGAAGCGGCGTAGGCGCTGCGATAACTTCAGATGTATAAGCAAGAATATTATCGATATCCGCATTTGACAATTGCGGAAATGGAGTCATTAATTTCCTGTCATTTTCCTCAAATACTTTGACAGCCAATGGATCTCCCGCCTTTATTAATGCGCTACTGTTTTTGATCCACTTGTACAACCATTCCCGGTCGCGTTTATCAGCAACTCCTCGAAGAGCAGGACCTGTCGACTTGCCATCAAGTTTATGGCAGGCGGCACATTGCGAGTTAAACAAAGCCTTTCCGGCAGCGGCATCTCCTGCAGCAGCGGCATCAGCGACCTGTTCAGCACCAGCGGCTTCTGTGGCGGCAGCATCTGTAGCGGTTTCAGTACCAGCAGCGTCCTGAGCAAATGAATTTAAAGAAAAAGCTAGCATTAAAGCCAAGCTTAAGAAAATTCTTGAAATCGAATGATGGTTACCCACTTTTTTCATATTACAGATATTATCGACTATTTTGGTATGATTTTCACTTGAGAGAAATGTCGGCAGGGAAATCGATACGTTATTTAAAAACCTGCACAAAAATACGACTTATGCACTATTCACAAAACCTTAAGATAGTCATAATTCCAATTTATAACTATTCTAAATAAATATTTTAAGTAAGTATATTTCATTAAACATTACATTTGTATAAAAATCACCGCTTTATGAACTTTAACCCCGGAAAAACGCTGTGTTTCTGCGCCATTCTGTTAAATCTGGCCATAATAAAAATCGAAGCTCAGACAATTGATGTCACGGTTCAGCAAGATCCCAAATTTGAACAATTATTAAACGAGAAAAGGCGTATTAATTCGTCGATAACGATAGACGATCGATACAAAATTCAGGTTTACAACGGCGATAGCGAAAGTGCCAAAAGAGCCCTTAACGAAGTTCGCAGAGAATTCCCCCAACACGACGCAACGGTCGTTTTCAGCACGCCGGCTTATAAAGTCTGGGTGGGTAATTTTAAAAGCAGGATTGAAGCTGAACGTAATCTGGCGGAAATCTCAGCACGATACCCCAATGCGTTGCTTATCAGACCAAACAAATAAAATATTTTCACATAAAAAATGCCCCCAAATAGTATAAACTGTTGGGGGCATTTTTAATTTAGTGATATTATTTACTTCAGCTTTTTCTTTACAGCTACTTCCTGGAACGCTTCGATTAAATCGCGCTCTTCGATGTCGTTGTAATTCTTGATCTGAATACCGCAATCGTATCCTTTCGAAACTTCCTTAACGTCATCCTTAAATCTCTTCAGGGCTGCGAGTTCTCCTGTGAAAACTACGACGCCTTCGCGGATAACCCGGATGCGGGAGCTCCTGAAAATCTTGCCATCGGTAACCATACATCCGGCAATCGTCCCCACTTTCGATATCTTAAACAACTCGCGAACTTCTGCGGTACCTGTAATCTCCTCTTTCATCTCCGGCGACAACATTCCCTCCATCGCATCTCTTACATCGTCAATCGCATCGTAGATGATTGAGTAATTTCGGATATCGATTTCTTCTTTGTCTGCCAATTGTCTTGCATTTCCAGCCGGGCGAACATTAAATCCGATAATAATCGCATCGGAGGCTGAAGCCAGCATTACATCTGTTTCAGTGATCGCACCTACTCCTTTGTGGATGATATTGATTTGGATTTCTTCAGTAGAAAGTTTCGAGAAGGAATCGGACAATGCTTCCACTGATCCGTCTACGTCACCTTTCAAAATGATATTCAATTCTTTAAACTGACCTAACGCTATACGTCGGCCAATCTCAGCCAGAGTGATATGACGCTGTGTCCTAACCGATTGTTCACGCATAAGCTGCGTACGTTTGGCCGCGATCGCTTTGGCTTCCCGTTCCTCTTCAAACACGTTGAACTTATCGCCGGCAGTGGCCGCACCGTCGAGTCCTAGAACTGATACCGGCGTCGACGGGCCTGCTTCGGTGATGATGTTTCCGCGTTCGTCGTGCATTGCCTTGATTTTACCATGGTGCTTACCGGCAAGCATATAATCGCCAATTTTAAGCGTTCCGTTCTGTACCAGGATTGTAGAAACATATCCTTTCCCTTTATCAAGAAAAGCTTCCACTACAGTACCTGAAGCAAGTTTATTCGAATTTGATTTCAAGTCCAGTATTTCAGCTTCAAGCAATACTTTCTCAAGTAATTCCTTTACCCCTAAACCGGTTTTCGCCGAAATATCATGCGATTGTATCTTTCCACCCCAGTCCTCAACAAGCAAATTCATTCCTGCCAGCTTTTCCTTGATCTTTTCCGGATTCGCATTTGGTTTATCTACTTTATTGATGGCAAAAATGATAGGCACATTGGCAGCTTGCGCATGGCTGATCGCCTCTTTGGTTTGAGGCATTATGTCGTCATCGGCAGCGATTACAATAATTGCTATATCGGTAACCTGAGCACCACGTGCCCTCATCGCCGTAAATGCCTCGTGGCCCGGAGTATCTAAGAATGCGATTTTCTGACCGTTTTCCAATGTAACTCCGTATGCACCGATATGTTGTGTAATTCCGCCTGATTCCCCTGCAATTACGTTTTCCTCACGAATGTAATCCAGCAATGACGTTTTACCGTGATCGACGTGACCCATGACAGTAACGATCGGAGCACGTGCTGACAAATCTTCCTCACGATCTTCGACCACTTGGATAGAATCTTCCAGTTCGGTTGTAATGAATTCGACGTCATATCCGAATTCGTCGGCAACAATCGACAATGTTTCGGCGTCCAGTCGCTGGTTCATGGTAACCATAATACCTAACGACATACATGTACCAATTACCTTGGTAATAGGAACGTCCATCATGATCGCAATTTCACCTACTGTTACAAACTCAGTAACTTTGATTGTTTTGCTGCCTTCTTCCAATGATCTTTGTTCATCATCAGTTTTTTGGCGGTGGGTATCCCTTTTATCTCTTCTGTATTTGGCGGCTTTAGATTTTCCGCCTTTTCCTTGAAGTTTTTCAAGTGTTTCACGGATTTGGTTTTTAACCTCTTCTTCCGTAGGCTCCACTTTAGCAGTAATTGCCGGGCGGCCACCTTTGACAAATCCAGGGCGAGCACCTCTGGCACCGCCTGCATTTGGAGTAATTTTATTTGGATTGGCAGTTCCTCCCGGACGAACCGTTCCCGGTTTCGGAGCTATACGCTTCCTTTTATTTTTGTTGGCACCAGCGCCTGCGGCACCGGCGGCACCGGGCTTATTAGGCGTAATCTTCGGCTCTTCTTTTTTCTTTTTAGGCTTTTCGAATTGTGATAAGTCGATTGTTTGACCGGTAAGTGTCGCCCCTGTTAACTTGGTATATTGAGTTGTCATCGGCTGGTCGGCCGGCGTTTCCTGGATTTTTGTCTGTTCAACAGCTTTAGGCTTGGCTACAGGAACTGCTTTTGTTTCTGCGGCGGGAGTTGGGATCTCAGCTACTGGTGCAGGTGCGGCAGGAGCTTCTTCGATCTTCTCGACTGGTTTTTTCTTATCCAGATCGATAGTGCCAACGGTTTTCGGGCCTGTCAATGTGGCTTTAGCTTTGATGACTTCGTGCTGTCTTGCCCGTTCCTCGTCCTGTTTGCGTTTCTCCTCTATCTCTCGCTCCCTTTCAATACGCAGTGCTTCCTTTTCTTTTCGCTTCTCTTCGCTTACCTCTTTGGAAGCTTCTTTATTCCCCTTATCGCCGGCAAATTGCTTTTGAAGGATTCCATATTCCACGTCGGAAATCTTGGCGTTTGGATTGGCATCAATAGCGATGCCCTTATCATTGAGATAATCCACGGCCCTTTCCAGAGAAATATTAAATTCCCTCAAAACCTTGTTTATTCTTATTACTCTCTCTTCAGACATAAAACCTTTTTAATATTATCTTTTGTTGTGTTGCTGTTATTGAAAGGCGGCGGCAGATTAAGCGTTGAATTCTTCTTTTAGGATTCGCATTACTTCCTGAATTGTCTCTTCTTCAAGGTCGGTTCTTCGCACCAGATCATCAACGTTTTGCTTAAGGATGCTCCTTGCAGTATCAAGACCGATTTTAGCGAATTCTTCGATTACCCACGCCTCGATCTCATCGGAGAACTCAGTCAATTCGACATCGTCTTCCTCCTCGGCGATATTACCCTCACGGATTACATCAAGCTCATAGCCGGTCAGCAAGCCGGCAAGTTTAATGTTATGTCCGCCGCGGCCGATAGCCTTTGAAACCTCTTCAAGTTTCAAAAACACCTCAGCTCTTTTTTCCTCTTCATTTATTTTGATCGACGACACTTTTGCCGGGCTCAGCGCCCTGGTGATGTACAATTGGATATTGCTCGTGAAATTAATCACGTCGATGTTCTCGTTGCCCAGTTCACGCACTATTCCGTGAATACGGGAACCTTTCATTCCAACGCACGCACCTACAGGATCGATTCTGTCATCGTATGAATCAACTGCGACTTTTGCTTTTTCGCCCGGGATACGGACAACGCTTTTCACCATAATCAATCCGTCAAATACTTCCGGGATTTCCTGTTCGAATAATTTCTCAAGGAAAATCTCCGATGTCCGTGACATGATGATTTGCGGCTTATTGCCTTTCAATTCAACACTTTCAATGATTCCGCGGACATTATCGCCTTTGCGGAAAAAATCGGAAGGAATTTGTTTTTCTTTCGGTAAAACGATCTCGTTTCCTTCGTCGTCTACCAAAATTACAACTCTTGGCCGAACATGGTGAACTTCAGCTGTGTAAATTTCGCCAATCAAGTCCTTGAACTGCTTGTATAAATTCGTATTATCGTGTTCGTGTATCTTGGAAATCAGGTTTTGACGCAAGGCTAAAATTGCCCGGCGACCCAAATCAACCAACTTAACTTCTTCCGAAACCTCTTCGCCAATTTCAAAATCGGGTTCAATTTTTCTGGCTTCAGTAAGCGTAATTTCTTCATTCTCCAAATCAAGGTCGTCATCGGCAACAATCACTCGTCGTCTCCAGATCTCCATATCGCCTTTATCGGGATTGATAATGATATCGAAATTATCATCCGACCCGAATTTCTTTTTCAGTGCATTCCTGAAAACATCTTCCAAAATCGCCATCAGCGTCACGCGATCGATAAGTTTATCGTCTTTAAACTCTGAAAATGATTCGATTAATGCCAAATTTTCCATGCGAACTCTTAATTAAAATGTTACTGTAACAATTGCTTCTTTTATATCTTCATACCGTATCTCCATCTTCTTCTGTACGGTTTCTTTCCCTTTTCCAATTTTTTTCGGCTCCCGCGCTTCCCATTCAAGCACTATGTGATCATCGGTTGCCTCAGTGAGTTTTGCCTCGATTTTTTCGGACTCCAATTTAACGATCAATGTCCGGCCAACGTTTTTCTTGTACTGCCGCAAATGTTTCAATGGCGAAGAAACACCCGCCGATGCTACTTCCAGTGAGAAATCCTGTTCCTCCCTGTCGAGATTGTGTTCGATAGCGCGGCTAATATCAATGCAGTCCTGCAAAGTTACGCCATTATCACCGTCGAGCGTCACAATAACCTTAAAAGCATCGGTGATGGTGAGGTCGATCAGGAACACTGAAGGCTTCTCCTGCAGTCCGTTTTCCAATAATTCGCTAACTTTTTCCCTGAATGTCATACTCTTATAAAAAGAGGGGACTAATTGTCCCCTCATTATTTAATTTTTAATAAATAACGGTGCAAATATAGCGATTTTTTTATAAAGTAAAAATCATTGTTGGTTGATAAAAATATTGTTACCTTTATTTGCCCGTAATACATATAAACCAAACATTAATCATCTCTTACACATTCATTATGAAAAGAATTTTAGTCCCAACAGACTTCTCATCGCACGCCGAATTTGCATTGAAGGTTGCCGCACAAATTGCCCGCGAAAACGGTAGCGAAATCATCCTTCTGCATATGTTGGAGCTTCCCAGTCAGGGCAGCGACGCATTAAGCGGCGGAAGCGATATTCCTGAAATCATGTTCTTCAAAAATAAAGCGATCAGTCGTCTCGAATCGATCAAAGATGCACCGTACCTGCAGGGAATCACAATCTCTGAGGCAGTACTTTTCGAAAAAGCATTTGAAGGTATATTATCAGTAAGCAAAAAGAACAACATCGATTTCATCGTAATGGGCTCGCATGGAGCCAGTGGATTCCGGGAAATGTTCATCGGGTCGAATACCGAAAAGGTTGTACGATCGTCTGAAGTGCCTGTATTGGTAATCAAGAACGAAATTCCGCAGTTTACTGCTGCAAACTTTGTTTTTGCGTCCGATTTTTCAAATGAGATCAAAGCGCCGTTCGAAAAATTGCTCCATGTTGCCAGAATTTTCAATTCCCACCTCAACCTGGTAATGATAAATACGCCAAACAGTTTCAAAGCAACTCATGTCGCCAAAAAGATCATGAACGATTTCCTTGCCGATATCGATTACAGCAATTATTCCACACATATTTACAGCGACGTAAACGTAGAGAAAGGTATTTTGAATTTTGCAAACAGCGTAAATGCTGACCTGATTGGCATGTGCACGCACGGCCGAACCGGGTTTTCACATTTCTTTAATGGAAGCATAAGCGAGGATTTAGTCAATCACGCAGTGCGACCCGTTATAACTTTCAAAATTTAACTAATCCCTAAATAGAAAAAGCCTCTCAAACGAGAGGCTTTTTTGTTGGCCCACTAGGACTCGAACCTAGAAAGACGGCACCAAAAACCGTAGTGTTACCATTACACCATGGGCCAGCTTTGGTAATGCGAGTGCAAATTTAGTACAAATTTTATTTCAGCCAAACTTTTACCGATAAAATTGCGCAAAATAAAAAGCTTGTCTCAACCCGAAATAATATAAATAGGTAACCGTTTACAGGAAAGGTAAATAGGAGACCACAGAAAAAATCCGTTGTGGGCATCCGTTTCGGTAAAAAAACATTTTCTTTGCATAGCTTACACAAAATCTGACAAAATATTTATGGGGACATTCGATTTCAACAAGTGGAATACGCTTTTAGGATGGCTTGCTTTTGCCTTGGCATTGGTAACTTTTTCGCTGACTGTAGAACCAACGGTAAGTTTTTGGGACTGCGGCGAATATATCGCCACCTCGGCCAAATTGCAGGTGGGTCACCCGCCAGGAGCACCACTATATCAAATGATCGGAGCATTCTTCTCCATGTTTGCCCTTAACGATGGCGCAGTAGCGCTTATGGTGAATATGGTTTCGGTATTTTCGAGCGCCTTCACCATACTGTTTATGTATTGGTCAACAACCATATTGTTGCGTAAAGTAATTTCGCAATTCTCGGAAATCACCAAATCAGCCGGAATAATGATACTTGGCAGCGCGTTCATTGCGGCCGCTGCTTTTACATTCACTGATAGTTTTTGGTATAATGCCGTGGAAGCCGAAGTTTATGCCATGGCTTCCTTGTTTATTTCCATCTTGTTCTGGCTTGGTCTCCGATGGGAAGAAGACATGCACAAACCTAAAGGCAACCGATGGCTGCTCTTGATTTGCCTGGTAATCGGACTTTCATTTGGCGTGCACTTTATGGCATTGCTGACCATACCTTCTATCGGATTCCTGTATTACTTTAAGAATTATAAAACGATCACTGTCAAAAATTTTGTGATTGCCAATATTGTAGTTGTTGCCATACTGTTGTTCATATTCAAGTTGCTTCTTCCTTTAACGATGGCTTTTTTCGGAAAAACCGAGATTTTTATGGTGAACAGCCTTGGTTTGCCGTTCAATTCAGGTACTATTTTCGTCGCACTGCTGATTATCGCAACCTTTTACTTCGGATTGAAATATACGGTTCGCAAAAACCTGCCTCAGTACAACACAATGCTACTCTGCGTATTGTTCATACTCATCGGGTTTTCAACCTGGATGATGCTTCCCATCCGCGCTAATGCCAATGTAAACATCAATGAAAATAAGCCGTCGGATGCAGCCGAAGTTCTGGCGTATTACAATCGGGAACAATATGGAAACAATCCACTGTTTTACGGACCACAGTTTTCGGATATGTTTGCCGGACTTGACCCAGACAATCCGTATTCCGACAAAGCGCCCAATTACGAACGCGATTACACAACCGGAAAATATGTAATCACCAACAATTACAAAAATGCCGAACAGAACAGCGAGGACGCCCACAAATCGTTACTTCCCCGGATGTGGAGCACCGACCATGCTGAGAATTACATAAATTTCACCCGTTTGCTCGAGTTCAGGATAAATCCAGAATACGCGCATGAAGAAGAACTGGTATCGATCGTTTCGCAGTTTCGACAAGCGCTGGCATCAGATAAATTGGATACTGAAGATTATATTTCCTTTCTGAAAGCGTATGGCGAATATCTTATAATCGAGAAGCCATCGATGACCGATAATATCGGGTTTATGCTGGAATACCAGTTTGGCTATATGTACTGGCGCTATCTGATGTGGAATTTTACCGGCCGCCAGAACGACGTTCAGGGCAAATACGACAATCTTGACGGAAACTGGCTCAGCGGCGTGAAGTTTATCGACGAAATGCGTCTGGGCACCCAGGATAACCTTCCAACTGACGTTGAAAACAATAAGGCGCGAAATACTTATTTTTTCCTTCCCTTTATTTTGGCAGTCATCGGCTTGATTTTCCATTACAAAAAAGATCAGAAAAGTTTTTATGTGTTGCTTGTGCTGTTCCTTTTTACCGGCTTAGTGCTGAAAATATATCTGAACGAAAGACCTTTCGAACCTCGTGAACGTGATTATGCGCTCGTTGGTTCATTTTATATTTTTGCGATTTGGATCGCATTCGGTGTATATGCTGTCTATGACTATATCCAAAAGTGGCTCAAGCCTAAAATAGCGATGCCGGTTGTACTTGTCGCTGCGGTACTTGCCGCCCCGGTTTTAATGGCTGTTCAAAACTGGGACGATCACGACCGATCTGATCGATATACCGCGTTGGCAATGGCCAAAAATTACCTGAATTCCTGCGATCAGAATGCGATTTTATACACAATCGGCGATAACGATACTTTCCCTCTGTGGTATGCCCAGGAAATCGAAAATGTACGGCCGGATATAAAAATTATCAATACCGGACTTTTTATGACCGATTGGTACATCGATCAAATGAAAATGAAAACTTATGAAGCCGAGGCTGCTCCGATTTCATTTACGCATGACCAGTATGTAGGCGATCACCTCGACTATTCTGCTTTCATTCAGAAAACGGAGGCTCGTTGGGACTTAAAAGATTGGCTCGGCTTTATCGCGAGCGACGCACCCGAAACGCGGGTGGAAATGGCCAATGGACAAATGATCAACTATTACCCTACTAATAAAGTCCGCATTCCTGTTGACAAAGCGGCCGTTATTGCCAACAAAGTTGTATCTCCGAAATACTATGATTCGATTGTTCCATATATCGACATTGAAATCGAAGGCCGTGCTTTGTACAAAAACCGTTTGATGATGCTCGATATTGTTGCCAATAATAATTGGAAGAGGCCAATATATTTCACCGGCGGTAGCTTTGGAAACGACGACTACCTGTGGATGAAGGACTTCCTTCAGCTTGAAGGTATGGTGTATAAACTCGTCCCTGTTCGGACCCCGCTCGACAAAGCTCCGAGTCCGTTGGACATGGGCCAGATCGATGCCGATAAAATGTATGAAATCGTCACTAAATGGGAATGGGGAAACAGCGGAAGCGATGATATTTACCACGACCCTGAAACCAGGAAAAACAGCATCACGTATCGCACAAACATGGCGCGACTGATGGAGCAGCTTATCAATGAAGGTAAAATTGACAAGGCTAAAAATATCATTGCGATTGCGATGAAGAATATGCCGTTAGAACATTTTGGCTACTATACCATGCTTGAACCGTTTGCCGGCGGTTACTATGAGGTTGGCGAAAAGCAGAAAGCGCGTGATCTATTATCGAGTTTAATAAAAAAATATCAGGAGAACCTGACGTATTACAGCTCATTAAAACCGACGCAGCAGAATAATATTGCCATTACTATTGTGAGTGATATTGAACGATACCGCAGTTTACTTCAAGTAATGAAAGATCGTGGTGACGAAGATTTTTACGAGCAAAGCCGGGATGCTTTCAACAAACATAACAGCAGGTTTCCGCGCTTCGGCCGCGATGCTGAGTAGTCACAATGGCTTTTTACTGGATAAAAACCCATCCGATAATTCAAATGCTGTTTCCACGGTACTTGTGGCGCATGTCACCGAATTTTCCGAATGTCTATTTAACTTTCGACGATGGCCCGGAACCCGAAGTAACGCCTTGGGTGCTCGACAAATTGAAGGAATACAACGCAAAAGCAACCTTTTTTTGTATCGGAAAGAATATCGAAACCAATCCTGAACTGTTCCAAAGAATAATAAACGAGGGACACGCCATTGGAAATCACACGGCAAATCATCTGAACGGCTGGTCAACCGACAGTGCCGGTTACCTCAAAAATGCAGAATCATTTGAAAATTCCGCTCGTGATGTAGCGGCAGTAGAAGTGAAACTTTTTCGGCCACCATACGGCAAAATCAAACTATCGCAAGCCAAAGCACTTATAAAGCGCGGATATAAAATTGTTATGTGGGATGTGCTGAGTGCCGATTTCGATAGGTCTATTACGCCTGAGAAATGTGCTCAAAACGTACTTCGAAACATCGGGCCCGGCAGTATCGTAATATTTCACGACAGCAAAAAAGCGAAGAAAAATATGCAGGTCGCACTGCTCGAAACGCTGCAGTACGCAAAAAGAAAAGGATATAAATGTGAAGTAATAGCTTAGATCTGCTCCTGTACCAAACCTATAATCGTATTGGCGTCAAGTTCGCCTGATTGGCGCCAAATCATTTGGCCATCTTTATAAATCATCAAAGTAGGAAGGCCTTTGATGCGCAAAGCATCGGCAAGTTCCTGATTTTTATCGACATCGATCTTGATGACCTTTGCCTTGTCGCCCAGCGCAGCGGCTACATCCCGGATTACCGGATGCATCGAAACCGACTGCTCGTTCCATTCGGTATAAAAGTCGATCAATACCGGAACCTGCGCGTTAATAAGTTCGCCAAATTTTGACATAATTGTACTAAATTTAAACTTTGTGATACAAATATAGCATTTTTACTATATCACGGTTACGTTTTCAATTTTTTTAGTTCTAACACCGTTATTTCCGGCATTATGCCCACCCGCCCTGGATATGCGTGAAATCCGAAGCCGCGATTGACATAAACAAAACGTCGCGAAAATTCATACAAACCGGCCCATTGTTCATAAATATATTGCGCTGGGCTCCACTTCAAGTAACCGGGGATTTCGATCCCGAATTGCATGCCATGTGTATGGCCGGCCAGTGTAAGATGAATGTTTTTTGGATGATTTTTTACCTCCAGTTCCCAATGGCTCGGATCATGCGTCATCAATATCTTAAAATCGTTGACTGACAAGCCATCCGAAGCCTTTCCTAAATCTCCTGCTTTTTTAAAGCTTCGCCCCCAATTTTCCACTCCAATTACTGCAATGGTATCTTCACCTTTCCGAACGGTAACATGTTCGTTCATCAAAAGTTTAAAATCAATTTTGCGGTGTATATCTTTTATGGCGGTGAAATTGTCGCGTTTTTCAATTTCGGAAGGCCAATTTACGTATTCGCCATAATCGTGGTTCCCAAGAACGGAATAACTGCCAAATTCCGGTCGGCGTATTTTCCTAAAAGTATCTATCCACGGATCCATCTCGGTGGCGTGGGTATTTACGATATCGCCCGTAAACAGAATCATATCGGCATTTTGCTCATTAATGAGATCGACCGCATATTCGATTTTCTCGGCATCGTCGAAACTTCCGCAATGAAGGTCGGAAATGTGAATTATCTTAAAACCGTCGAATGCATCGGGAAGGTCGGGAAAGGAAACTGGCTGATTGACAATCCGGAAGTTATATCTACCTATCGTCATTCCGTATATCAACGACAGAAACGGCACCGCCGCAATCCCCAAAGCAACTTTGCTAATGAAAGAACGACGGTCGGGAAGAAAATCCGACGGTCCACCCGGACTCGTCACTCTGTAATACGCACCGGCAAATATGCGATAGACGTCTTCAAACAGCAACACTGTTGTCACAAGTATCTTCGGCAATAGCGTAATAAGCAATAAGCCAATAGTGAACAGTGTTTTTTGCGTCTGACCAACTGAGCGGTCAAATTGCGACAATTGATAAAAGATATATAAATTGATCAGCGAAGAAACTGTTATATACGCAATTAAGATCCAACGCGTTCGTGTAAGAGCCCTTACTGCCTGAAAAGTATAAATTTCAATGACTACAACAATCAACAAGAGAAAAACCCAACGGAACATATAGAAATTTTACGCAAATAAACAAAGAAAGCAGCCTCACAGCCGGCTAATTACATAAAATTTAACGTAAAGCAGCGCCGATAGATCCGGCGGCAATTCTTAAAATAATACGGTATTGTTTCAAACTTTATTTACTTTTACATTTCACAATTTTTCAGCATGTCACAGCAAAAACGCCTTTTCCTTCTCGATGCCTACGCCCTTATTTTCCGCGGATATTACGCCTTCATAAAGAATCCACGTATCAATTCGAAAGGAATGGATACTTCGGCAATAATGGGTTTCATGAATTCATTGTTAGATGTCATCAAACGGGAAAAACCCGATCATCTGGCGGTTGCTTTCGATAAAGAAGGAAGCGCGGTCCGGACCGAAATGTTCAGCGAATACAAAGGCAACCGCAGCGAAACGCCCGAGGCGATCATGATTGCTATTCCGTATATCCAACGGTTGCTCAAAGCGATGCACATTCCCATTATTGAACTTGCGGGTTGCGAAGCCGACGACCTTATTGGAACTATCGCCAAACAAGCCGAAAAACAAAATTACCAGGTTTTCATGGTAACGCCCGATAAAGATTTCGCCCAACTCGTATCCGAAAACATCTTTATGTACAAACCCGCCCGAATGGGTAATGGAATCGAAATATGGGGCGTGCCCGAAGTACTGGCCAAGTTCGAAATCGAAAAACCCGAACAGGTAATCGATTTCCTCGGAATGATGGGCGACGCAGTCGATAATATTCCGGGGCTCCCGGGTGTGGGCGAAGTCACCGCCAAGAAATTGCTGAAAGAATTCGGTTCGATGGAAAACCTGCTGGAAAACACGCATCTGCTGAAAGGCAAAATGAAAGAAAACATTGAAGCTAACAAGGAAAAAGGAATTCTATCAAAAAAATTGGCCACGATCATATGTGACTGCGATGTCGAATTCAACGAAGCCGATTACGAACTGACAAAACCCGATGTCGAAAAAGTCGAGGAACTTTTTCGCGAACTGGAATTTCGTCGAATGGCAGAACAATTCAATAATCTGTTTTATTCCAATCCGAATTCGATGATCGAACCAGGCATGGCGCCTACACAAACGATTGTCAAAAGTGAACAGTTCGATCTTTTTTCGGCAGGCACCGATGAGTCGGGCGTCCAGCTAAGTGACGGATACAAAAACCTGTCATCATCCGAACATTTTTACCAAGTGGTCCAAACCGACTTCGCCTTGAAGCTGCTCATGCAAAATCTGATGAAGCAAACCACCGTCAGTATTGATACAGAAACCACCTCGGCCGATGCACTCACAGCCGAACTGGTTGGACTCTCGTTTTCGTGGGAATCCGGGAAGGGATTTTATGTGCCGATTTCGGATGAGGGCGAGCAGGCCAAACAAACACTCGAAATTCTGCGTCCTTTTTTGGAATCAGACGCAATTGAAAAAGTTGGACATAATTTAAAATACGATCTTAAAGTCCTTTCCCGGTACGGAATTTCGGTGGGTGGCAAACTTTTCGATACCATGATTGCACATTATCTTATCAATCCCGATATGCGTCACAACATGGACGTACTGTCGGAAACATATCTGCAATATTCTCCAAAATCGCCTGAAGATTTACTGGGGAAAAAAGGAAAAAACCAGCGCACACTCCGGGAAGTTCCGGTTGATGAAATCAAAGAGTATGCAGTTGAGGATGCCGATATTACTTTCCAATTAAAACAACATTTCGAACCGGTACTGGAGAAAACCGCGACTAAAAAATTGTTCGATGAAATCGAAATACCGCTGGTGCAGGTTTTGGCCGATATGGAAATGGAAGGTGTTCGGCTAGATACCGATTTCCTAAAAAGTCTCGAATCGGAACTTGAAAACGACATAAAAAAATTAGAGGCCAAAATCTACGAACAGGCCGGCTCCCAATTTAATATCGGATCACCCAAACAGCTGGGCGAAATCCTATTCGACAAATTGAAGATTGGCGGAGTCAAGCAAAAGAAAACCAAAACCGGACAATACGCCACCGGTGAAGAAGTATTGTCTTTCCTGGCTTTAGAGAACGAAATTGTAAAGGAAATTCTGGATTGGCGCCAATTGGTAAAGCTGCAGAACACCTATGTCACCGCCCTTCCGCAGCAAATTTGTGAGCGAACAGGCCGTGTCCATACCGATTATATGCAAGCCGTTGCCGCAACAGGCCGACTCAGTTCTAACAATCCTAATTTGCAAAACATTCCGATACGCACAGAGCGTGGCCGCCAGATCAGGAAAGCGTTCGTCGCACGCGATGAAAACCACACATTATTATCAGCCGATTATTCCCAAATTGAATTGCGCATTATCGCGGCATTATCAGGTGAGGAAAATATGATCGAATCCTTTCGCAATAATGAAGACATCCATAAATCAACGGCCGCAAAAGTATTCAACGTGCCGTTGAATGAAGTGACCCGCGAACAACGAAGCAATGCGAAAACCGTGAACTTTGGAATCATCTATGGGGTTTCGGCATTCGGATTAAGCAATCAGACGTCGATGACGCGAAGTGAAAGTGCGGCATTGATAGATGCGTATTATAAAACGTATCCAAAATTACGGGCTTATATAAATGAGCAAATTGCCGATGCCCGGGAATGCGGCTTCGTCCAAACGGTCCTGGGAAGACGCCGCTACCTAAAAGATATAAATTCTCAAAACGCCATGGTGCGCGGTGGCGCCGAAAGAAACGCGGTGAATGCTCCGGTTCAGGGAAGCGCTGCCGATATCATCAAAGTCGCAATGATCAATATTCACAGAAAACTGACAAGTGAGAACTGGAAAAGCAAAATGCTGCTTCAGGTACATGACGAACTCGTATTCGATGTCCACAATTCGGAACTTGAAAAAATCCAGCCGATGATTAAATACGAAATGGAAAATGCATTCATCATGGCAGTTCCACTCGAAGTCGAGATGGGTATCGGAAAAGACTGGCTTGAAGCGCATTAATTTCCGCCGACAGATGTATCTGATTGTTCTAAAACCGCGAATGAGTTTGCACTATATTCGACCAAAATTTACATTTGCTCTATTAATATGAATTCGATTACTTTCTCATTGCCGCGGTACTACTTGGCGAAATAAACTAAAACAGATTGCCATAAACTTATTTTACGGTGGAGTCGCGATGACGCAGTTCCGTCTTAATAATGGTGGTTTTATATTCTTGCTCGTCCTGTTGCCCTCGCTCAAGCCGGTCAATGAGCAGGTTGGCTGCGGTGGTTCCTATTTCGGGACCATGCTGACTGACGGTGGAAAGACTTGGAGTTAGGCGACGCGACCAGACTCCGTCGGCAAAACCTATTATGGATACATCGGCGGGTACATTCAGACCATTTTTAAGTGCGATCTTCATTGCCGATACCGATGCGTATTCGTCAAGCGCAAAAATTCCATCCACATTCCTGTTGATTACTTTTTCTATCTGCACGTCCAAGTCAGATTCATTATCGCACAGAACAACCAGCTCGGGATTGACCGTAAGATTATTGCGGGTAAGAGCTTCAAAATAGCCTTTTGCGCGCAATTTGCCGACACTGAGATTATCGATGGTGGAAAGCAACGCAATTTTCCGACATCCGCTATCGATCAAATGCTGGGTCGCATTCATCGCCGAATCGAAATCGTCCACAATGACTTTGTCGCAATTCACCTGATCGGAGATCCTGTCGAACATAACGATTGGAGTTCCATCATTTATGATAGTGGTAAAATGATCGTATTGGTTTAGTTTCTGCGCTTCTTCGGAGATAGAAAGTATAAATCCGTCGATTGTTCCGTTGCTGAGCATTTCC
Source organism: Flavobacterium sp. (assembly GCA_015478765.1). Classification (GTDB taxonomy): domain Bacteria; phylum Bacteroidota; class Bacteroidia; order Flavobacteriales; family Flavobacteriaceae; genus Flavobacterium. The sequence goes on along the minus strand of JADMKR010000187.1, from coordinate 1,593 downwards.
AGGGCGTGAATTTCCTTGTCTACCGATTCGTTGGAAATACACGTGATCACATTATAGCCCCGCTTTTCGGCAGTGCTTTCAATTCCGCTGAAAACTTTGGCGAAAAATGAATTTAGGATATTCGGGATAATCACCCCTATGTTTTTGGTTTTGCGGTTTTTCAGGTTTAGTCCGCTGACGTTCGGCTTGTAATTCTGCAGTTTTGCGTATTCACGGATTTTTTCTTTTGTCTGGTGACTGATCTCAGGACTGTCATTCAAAGCTTTTGAAACCGTCGATACCGATACGTGCAGATCTTTTGCGATCTGTTTTAATGTTGCTCTTTCTTTCATTTTTGTTTGAAGTAGGAAATTCAGAAAAATATCTGAATCAGTGCAAATTAACAAATTTAATTTTTGTGTTTTTTACTGATTGTGAGTCATGTGATACTAAAAAATACCGTCATACAGGGAAAGGTTGTGTACCGGAGTGATTTTTTAAGTTTATGCAGGTAATTACCGCAGAAGATTGCTGGCTATTGCTGTTGATAATAAGTACTTTTGCAACTGTAAAAGAATATTTTCCAGGCATTTGTATTTAAAAGAAATAATTGTACTTTTGCAACCCCTTTATTGGGGACGGAATGTTTAATTTAAATAATATTATGGACGCATTAAGCTACAAGACACAATCAGCAAGCAAAGCCACTGTTACAAAAGAGTGGATCGTTGTTGATGCCGAAGGTCATAACTTAGGTCGTCTTGCTTCAAAGGTCGCAATGATCCTTCGAGGTAAGTACAAGCCAAGTTATACACCACACGTCGACTGCGGAGATAACGTAATTGTTATCAACTCAGAAAAAATCAACCTTACAGGTACTAAAATGGACGACAAGATCTACATGCGTCACACTGGGTACCCTGGAGGACAAAGAACTTTGACTGCTAAAGTTTTACAGGCGAAAAATCCTGCAACTCTGGTAGAAAAAGCTGTAAAAGGTATGTTGCCGAAAAACAAATTGGGCGCAGAACTTTTCAGAAATTTAAATGTTGTAGTAGGTTCAGAGCACAAACAAGGCGCTCAAAAACCTAAAACTGTTAACCTAAACGATCTTAAGTAATGGCTGTAATCCACAAAATCGGCAGAAGAAAAACTGCTGTTGCACGTGTGTATGTTTCTGAAGGAACAGGACAAATCACGGTAAACAAAAAGGAATTCGCGACTTACTTCCCAACAGCTACGCTTCAGTACAAAGTTATGCAACCAATGTCTATGACAGAGAATGCATCAAACTTTGACGTAAAAGTAAACGTGTACGGAGGTGGTTCGACTGGCCAGGCAGAAGCAGTACGTATGGCTTTGGCTCGCGCAATGTGCGAAGTTGACGCTGAGAACCGCGCTATCCTGAAACCAGAAGGATTGTTGACGAGAGACCCAAGAATGGTAGAACGCAAGAAATTCGGACAGAAAAAAGCGCGTAAGAAATTCCAGTTCTCTAAACGTTAATCATGCATGGGCACTGCTGACACGTTTCATCAGTGTGATTTTTAAAAAATTTAAAAACAATGTTGTTGTTGTCCCGATGCGTCGGGAAATTAGTTTAGCATCTAAATG
>JADMKR010000186.1 GCA_015478765.1 Flavobacterium sp. | reverse complement strand
CTTCGACTTTCGGCAAGCGATATACGGTTGTTTCCATCGATGTCCACTGTTTTGTAAACAGATAGATGTAATCCGACGATACAATAAAGGCTTCACAATCGAAATCGGTTGCATTCGAATTAACCGATCCCAAATCTGCCTGATCCTGATATGCGAACGATATGATTTGGACATTTTGCTGCTGTTCGAAACCAGCTTTGGCAATCTTTAAAATCCGTAGATCGCCCCGATTTCCAGCAGCATTATTTCCAAAATCACCTATGTAAATAAAATCCTCGTCTTGAGAAATCTCCTCCCAATCAGTGTTTATTTGATTTGGAACAGCATATTCGGCACTTACCTGCCAACCTTCCTGCTGCAGGCCATAAATCTTCGTATCGGTATCATCATTATGGGTTAGCAATACATTATCCCAAAAAATCAAACCCGATGTTTCATTTAAAATTTCAGGCAAGACATTAGAAGTCAACGGTGCGACCGACATATTTGAATATACGCACGAACCATCATTTACCGTTGCGTTCGAATTATAGTTGGTACTGTGCGGATCGGTACAGCCAACCACCTGCGCAGTGACCGTGGTTGTTAGAAACAGTACAACAATACAGAAAAATCGAATCATTTTTAAAATTACATGTTGCGGCGATATTGACCACCCACTTCAAACAGCGCATTGGTAATTTGCCCCAGCGAACAAACCTTGGTTGCTTCCATCAGTTTTTCAAAAATATTCTCATTGCTAATAGCGGCATTCTGCGCAGCTTGTAACAATTCCTCTTCTTTACCTTGATGCGTTTTATGCAATTGCTCCAACATGGTTATCTGGTACTGCTTTTCTTCTTCGGTAGCACGAATAACCTCCGACGGAATAACCGTTGGCGAGCCTTTCGAACTCAAAAATGTATTTACGCCAATAATCGGAAAATCTCCATTATGCTTTAATGTCTCGTAGTACAGACTTTCCTCCTGGATTTTTGATCGTTGGTACATTGTTTCCATAGCGCCCAAAACGCCACCGCGTTCCGTTATCCTGTCAAACTCCAGCAATACAGCTGCTTCGACCAGATCGGTTAATTCTTCGATAATAAATGCGCCTTGAATTGGATTTTCGTTCTTCGCCAAACCAAGCTCCTTATTGATGATCAACTGAATTGCCATTGCGCGGCGAACGGATTCTTCCGTAGGTGTAGTAATTGCTTCATCATAGGCATTGGTGTGTAGTGAATTACAATTATCATAAATCGCATACAACGCCTGAAGAGTTGTACGTATATCATTGAAGTCGATTTCCTGGGCGTGCAGTGAGCGCCCTGATGTTTGAATGTGATATTTCAGCATTTGCGCACGTTCATTCGCACCGTATTTATTTTTTAGCGCTTTGGACCAAATTCGGCGTGCGACCCGTCCGATGACTGCATATTCGGGATCGATACCGTTCGAGAAAAAGAAAGACAAATTCGGTCCGAAATCATTGATGTTCATTCCGCGGCTCAAATAATACTCTACATATGTGAACCCGTTGGAAAGTGTGAAAGCCAGTTGTGTTATCGGGTTGGCGCCTGCTTCGGCAATATGATAGCCCGAAATTGACACTGAGTAAAAATTCCGGACATTATTCGTGATGAAATACTGTTGAACATCACCCATCAATCGCAAAGCAAACTCAGTCGAGAAGATACAGGTATTCTGCGCCTGGTCTTCCTTTAATATATCGGCTTGTACCGTTCCGCGCACCTGTGATAAAGTTCGAATTTTAATCTCCTGGTAAACATCTGCCGGTAAAACCATATCGCCGGTAACGCCAAGTAACATTAGTCCGAGACCACTGTTGCCTTCAGGCAATTGACCCTGATACTGCGGACGGACGGTTCCCTTTTCGTTATATAAGTCGTCGATTTTTTGATTTACTTCCTCCTCAAGCCCGTTTTCCCTGATGTAGATTTCACACTGTTGATCGATCGCAGCATTCATGAAAAATCCAAGTAACATCGGAGCAGGCCCATTGATTGTCATACTGACCGATGTGAGTGGATGCACCAAATCAAACCCGGAGTACAGTTTTTTCGCATCGTCAAGACAGCAAATCGATACACCAGCATTTCCGATTTTCCCATAGATATCCGGCCGCAAATGCGGATCATTTCCATATAAAGTCACACTGTCAAATGCCGTTGAAAGTCTTTTTGCAGGTAATCCTGCGCTTACATAGTGGAACCGTTTATTGGTTCGCTCGGGACCGCCTTCGCCGGCAAACATTCTTGACGGATCTTCGCCTTCGCGCTTAAATGGATATAAGCCGGCTGTAAAAGGGAACTCCCCTGGAACATTTTCCTGCAAACACCATTTCAATAAATCGCCCCACGCCTCATATTTCGGCAATGCGATCTTTGGAAGCTTGGTATGCGACAAAGATTCAGTATGGGTTGCAATTTTTATCTCTTTCCCACGAACCGAAAAGGAATAAAACTCATCTCTGTATTTTTTGATCTTTTCACTCCAGGACGCTATAATTTCCCAATTGTACGGATCGAGATCCATCTTAACTTTGTCGAATTGTTGGGTCAGCAAGTTGATGAATACGTTAAAATCCTGACCGACTTCGGATGTACTGGCCAAATCGATTCCGGCGCGGGTAATTTCGGGCTGCGTCCCGGTTACCGCCTCAATAGTTTTAAAAATTCCATATAATTTCTGCGCCACCTGTTGCTGTGCCGATGCTGTTTGGTCGTACGCCCGGTTATTCTCGGCAATCTCCGATAAATAACGGGTTCTGTGCGGCGGAATAACAAATATCTTCTCACTCATTTCCCGCGTAATCTCGAAAGTCGAATGCAGTTGCGACTGAGTTTTTTCCGAAATCTTGTCCATCACAGCTTTATAAAGGGTATTCATTCCCGGGTCATTGAACTGCGATGCGATGGTTCCGAAAACCGGAAGCGAATCCGGATCGGCGTCCCATAGCTGATGATTCCTTTGGTATTGTTTTTTGACATCGCGCAACGCATCCAGTGAGCCACGTTTGTCAAATTTATTGATGGCAACAAGATCGGCAAAATCAAGCATATCGATTTTTTCAAGTTGCGTGGCCGCTCCAAACTCTGGTGTCATTACATAAAGTGAAACATCAGAATGATCCATGATTTCAGTATCTGATTGCCCGATTCCCGAGGTTTCCAAAATAATGATATCATAGTGCGCTGCCTTCAAAACCTGAATGGCATCGGCGACATATTTCGACAAGGCTAAATTTGACTGGCGCGTAGCGAGCGAACGCATGTAAACCCGCGGATTATTAATGGCATTCATCCGGATACGGTCGCCCAAAAGCGCACCACCGGTTTTTCTTTTTGACGGATCGACAGAAATGATACCTATGGTTTTTTCCGGAAAATCTGCTAAAAACCGCCGTACCAATTCATCGACCAATGATGATTTTCCGGCACCACCAGTTCCCGTAATTCCCAATACCGGAATAGTGCTATTTTCATTGGCAGACCGTATCTTCTCCATGGTTGGACCAGCGATGTCGGGGAAGTTTTCTGCCGAGGAAATGATGCGTGCGATTGCTGTGGGGACTTTGGAGTCAAGCTGTGAAAGCTCATTGTTTAATTTGTCACCAATAGCGTAATCTGACCGTTGGACCAAATCGTTTATCATTCCCTGCAAACCTAAAGATCGACCGTCATCCGGAGAATAAATACGTGTAATTCCATATTCGTGCAATTCTGAAATTTCCGAAGGTAAAATAACACCGCCGCCGCCGCCAAATATTTTGATATGGCCCGCTCCCCTTTCCTGAAGCAAATCATGCATATATTTAAAATATTCATTGTGGCCGCCTTGATATGAAGTCATCGCAATTGCATTGGCATCTTCCTGGATGGCAGTATTCACCACTTCTTCAACGCTGCGATCATGTCCTAAATGGATTACTTCAACGCCTGTCGACTGAATTATCCGCCTCATGATGTTGATCGCAGCATCATGGCCATCAAAGAGGGACGCGGCAGTTACGATTCTTACTTTATTTACAGGTATATAGGGTTTTACTTGCTCCATTTTTAATTTTATGACTTATTACGCGCCGCAATTTACGAAAATCAAAAAAATTTTGCTGCCAATTAACCACTAATTGTAGCAATGGAAAACTGCATGTCGAAGCAAATAAATATCAATAATTTAAATGCGCAATTTTTGACAACGGTTCGATGTTTGTTAACTTGCGCAAAACCACTTTATGAAAAATATTTTCTACCTGCTTCTTTTAGCCCCAATGATTTCGAACGCACAGATCAATGACATTTTCAACAAAGCAAAAGAAAAACTTGCGACCGTGAGCCCTGCCGGCAATACTGATATCGCGTCTGGTTTAAAGGAAGCGTTGAATAATGGAGTAGCTAAACAGGTGTCGAAACTGACAGCGCAGGACGGCTTTTACAAAAATGAAGCTGTTAAGATTCTGATGCCGGCCGAACTGCAGAAAGTTGACAGAACACTTCGGAAAATGGGAATGGCCAATCTGGCCGATGAAGGAATCAAATCACTTAACCGCGCCGCCGAAGATGCAGTAAAGGAAGCCACACCGGTTTTCGTCAATGCCATTACATCAATGAATTTTTCGGACGCCAGAAATATTCTGATGGGCCCAGAAAATGCCGCAACTGCATATTTGCAACGTACTACAACAGCCGCACTATATGCTAAATTCAATCCGATCGTCAAGCAGTCCATTGGTCGCGTAGGCGCCGATAAGATTTGGGGAACCATAATCACTAAATACAACAGCCTGCCATTGGTCTCCAAGGTCAATCCCGATATTAATGATTACGTAACCAATGAAGCACTCAAGGGCGTATTTACCATGATTGCAGTGGAAGAAAAAGAAATTCGAACCGACCTCGATTCCCGAACATCTGATTTACTTAAGAAAGTTTTTGCGATGCAGGACAAGCAATAATAGCTAATCATAAAGAATTCTTACAAAACATCGTTCTTACCGTTCAATTCGCTACTTTTAAGTACGAACCCAAAATACCTACCATGAAAAAATTATTTGCTCTCAGTGCAGTAATACTGGCCTTCGGATGTGCCGAACTCCAGCAAGTCGCCCAACAATATCCTCAATTAGGAACTATTTCTAATGCCGATATAGCCGCGGGCCTAAAAGAAGCCTTGAACAACGGCATCAAAAAAGAGGTCACTAAACTTACTGCAACAGATGGTTTCTATAAAAATGAAGCAGTCAAAATACTTCTTCCGGCCGAACTGCAGAAAGTTGACCAGACATTGCGCAGCATCGGTCTTTCCAGTCTGGCCGATGAAGGCCTAAAGGTTTTGAACCGGGCGGCCGAGGACGCAGTGAAAGAAGCGACGCCAATTTTTGTCGATGCAGTTACTAAAATGTCGTTTACCGATGCGCGGAATATTTTGATGGGAAATGAAACATCGGCTACCACCTATTTACAGAATTCCACATCCGCCGCCTTATATTCAAAATTCAATCCTGTTGTAAAAAATTCATTTTCAAAAGTGGGTGCCGATAAGGTTTGGGCAAATATAATTACCCGATACAATCAGGTTCCGATGGTAAAAGATGTGAACCCCGATTTAAGCGATTATGTAACTAATAAAGCAATGGAAGGCGTTTTTAAAATGGTAGCAGTTGAAGAAGTCCAGATTCGAAATGATATCAATGCACGTACCTCCGATCTTTTACGACGAGTGTTCTCATTACAAGACAACTAACAGGAAAGACCTTGTTAATGCGTTAAAATTTTCGCATAAATATATAAATAACAGAGCGTTAACATACAAAAGTGAATATCTATCCTATCTTTGCAAAGAGATTAATGGTTTCTCATATTTGGTTAGGGTTAGTTATAAAGGAAAATTGCCGGTATTCGAAAGAGTATCGGCTTTTTTTATGCGGGCTGGATTCGATTGTGAAGCTTCTTAAAATAATCGAAAGCTTTAAGCAACCGGCTTCCATACCAGGAAAACATTTCTCCATCTACGAAAATAGTTTTGGCGTGATGCGTAAATCTTCCAATCTCAAATGCGTGTTCTTCCTTAAAAGGATAGGGCTCTGACGACAAAAGCACAATTTCGGGGTCGCCTTCCAGACGGATTTTTCGTAACTCCACTTCCGGATACCGACCTTTGCCTGCGTAAATATTCTGAAACTTATTCAACTGCAACAATTCATCGATGAACGTGTTGGAGCCTGCCGCCATATAAGGATTCCGCCAAATGAAATACACCGCTTTTCGCACCGGTAATCTGTCTGAATACTTTTTGAAATCATCTAATGAGAACGATATCTTATCGATCCATTTCTGTGCTTCGGTCCGCCGATTGAATATTTTACCGAAATCGGATATCATCTGGAAGTTATCGTCGATAGTCATTATATCAGTGATCCAAACGGTACAGATATTCCGTAACTCGGTCACTATTTCCTGCGTATTCTCCTCTTTGTTAGCAATGATGATATCGGGATTCAGCGATTTTATTTTATCGAAATTGACCTGTTTGGTGCCGCCAACAACTTCCGAAACTGATTTCGCATAGTATGGATGCACGCAGAATTTCGTAACGCCAACGATGCTTTCCTGTAGTCCGAGATCAAACAGTAACTCGGTTTGCGACGGCACAAGTGAAACTATTCGCTTGGGAGCGCTTTCGAATGTATGGCTATCGCCGATTTGATCTTTTATTGTCACTATTGTAATAACGTCACCATTTGCTTCTGCAGAATTTCGGCTTTCTCACGAGCTTTTTCGGCAAAATCTTCTCCCGATGAAGCATATAAAATATCGCGAGAGGAATTCACCAGTAAGCCAACATTGGAATTAACTCCGTATTTATAAACGTCAGCCAAGTTGCCGCCTTGCGCACCCACTCCCGGTATTAAAAGGAAACTATCCGGAACAATTTTGCGGATATCCACCAGGAATTCAGCTTTTGTAGCGCCCACCACATACATCAGGTTTTCACTGTTCTGCCAAGTTTTTGAAGTTTCGAGCACTTGTTGATATAACGGTTTGCCGTCGGATGTCCTGGTTTGGAAATCGGATGCGCCTTCATTGGATGTCAACGCCAGCAAAATCGTGTATTTATGTTTTACAGCGAGGAAAGGCTCAACCGAATCTTTGCCCATATAAGGCGCGACAGTAACCGAATCGAAGCCGAGATCGCTTAGAAATGCCTTCGCGTACATAGCTGATGTGTTGCCGATGTCGCCGCGTTTGGCATCGGCGATGGTGAAAATTTCAGGGTGTTTGTGATTGATGTAATGAATCGTTTTTTCGAGTGATAACCATCCCTTTGCCCCACAGGCCTCATAGAAAGCGGTATTGGGTTTAAACGCAACCGCCAGGTCGTGCGTAGCGTCTATAATTGCTTTGTTGAATTCGAAAATCGGATCTTCGGCGCCGAGCAGGTGGGGCGGAATTTTGTCAATATCGACGTCCAGGCCAATGCACAGGAACGATTTTTTACGGCGGATATTTTCAGCGAGTTGTTGAGTTGTCATGGTAGTGGTTTTGAAATTTGACGCTTGAAGCAAAGTTACAAAAATGATAGCAGTTCGAATGCCCTAGCCCCGATGGCAGGCGACATCCTTTTAGGTTTTATGAGGCGGTAGCCGATAAAACATAAAAGATAAAGCCGAACAGCGGGATAAGCTCATAAAAAAAGCCCCATTTCTGAGGCTTGATATTAGAAGACTTCGCTGGCTTCTTTGAGTTTTTCCATGTTGTTGACAAGCTGGAGTTCATCGACGATTTTTTGGATATCGCCATTCATGATGTTCCCCAAATCGTACAATGTCAATCCGATACGGTGATCCGTAACGCGGCCCTGAGCGTAATTATAAGTACGGATTTTCGCACTTCGATCGCCCGAGCTCACCTGCGATGTCCGTTTTGAGGCATCTTCTTCCTGCTTTTTGGCGAGCTCCATTTCGTACAAACGCGAACGTAAAACCGTCAATGCCTTGTCTTTATTCTTATGCTGTGATTTCTGATCCTGGCATTGCGCAACCAATCCGGTTGGGACGTGTGTCAACCGCACAGCCGATTTGGTAGTGTTAACCGACTGCCCGCCCGGCCCGGATGAACAAAAGAAGTCGACGCGAACATCATTCATATCGATTTGTACGTCGAATTCCTCAGCCTCGGGCAAAACCATTACAGTCGCCGCTGACGTATGCACGCGGCCCTGGGTTTCGGTTTGAGGTACTCGCTGCACACGGTGAACACCTGCTTCGAATTTTAAGGTTCCGTAGACGTCCTCACCAGTGACTTCAAAGATGACTTCTTTGAATCCGCCAGAAGTTCCTTCGTTCATATCGACCACTGATGTGCGCCAGCCACGGCCTTCGCAATATTTTGTATACATACGGAAGAGATCGCCTGCGAAAATACTGGCTTCGTCGCCACCGGTTCCGGCGCGGATCTCGACCATTACGTTTTTGGCATCTTCGGGATCTTTCGGGATAAGCATGAATTTGATTTCCTCTTCGAGATCAGGCAGGCGTTCGATGGCTTCTTCGAGCTGCATTTTGGCCATTTCGGTCATTTCGGCATCGCTGCCGTCGTTTATGATTTCTTTTGCTTCGTCTATATTTCCCATTAGCGAAACATATTCGTCCCGCTTCTCGGCCAAAGCTTTTAAGTTCTTATATTCCTGGTTCAACTGGACATAGCGCTTTTGATCGGCGATTACATCAGGCTGAATGATCAGGTCTGAAATTTCATCGAAGCGCTGTTTTATTATCTGTAACCTGTCTAACATTTTGCTGATTTATTGGTCGGCAAATTTACGAAAAAATGTTCACAGTGAACATTGATGGTCTAGCAGTATTTTAGTTAAATTTGGTCCGGATATCCGATCGGAAATTCATAAAATTTAAAGAAATCAAAATGAAGAGAATAGCGATTATAGCAGCTTCGGCAATTTTAATGACCTCGTGCAAAGATAATCCGGAGGAAAATTCAGAAGTAAAAGAATACACCGAAAGTAAAAAGGCCGAGTGGATGCTGGGCAAATGGGAAAATTTCTCTGAGGATGGCATCATGACCGAAACATGGATTCGCGAAAATGATTCTGTTATGACAGGAAATGCGGTAGTTGTCGTCGAACTCGACACTGTCTTTCACGAAGTGGTGACCCTGGCGGAGAAAAACGGCGGACTTACTTACAATGTGACTGTCAAAGGCGAAAAGCCGGTTTCTTTCGGATTAACGAGTTCAGTTAATAACCGATTGGTATTTGAAAATCCCAAACATGACTTCCCGAATAAAATTGCCTACCGACGCGTCACTCCCGACAGCTTAGTCGCAGTAATTTCAGGAATGCGTGAAGGCGAACATATTTTTCAGGAGTTCCCGATGAAGAAAACCGAATAATTCAGTAAAAAGTCTACCGCTTTTCCGCACTTACGAAATGCGAAAAAATTCCACTACTATCAGAGTTAGAACAGTTTTCTATTAATCACTAATTTTCTGAAATCTATGTTACGCCTGCAAACTCTTAAACTGCTACGAATTCACGAATAAAAAAGTAATTCGTGAATTCGTGGCTAACTTTAAGCTGGCAGCGTTTCCACCGCACTCAATTACTCGGAAAGTAAAATCACGGTTTTCCTTTTTCTTAATGTTTTAGTGGTATGTTCTTCAATATCTCAATGACAAATTTCCAGTATTTCTGTGCCGATGAAATGCTTGCACGTTCATCGGGCGAATGAGCCCCAAGAATCGTTGGGCCAAATGAGATCATATCCATCTCGGGATAATTAGTCCCCAGAATTCCGCATTCCAACCCGGCATGGCAGGCAACGACGCGCGGTTTCGAATTATTTTGATCTTCATAGATTCTGACCAACACATCTTTAATTTCTGAGTTCACATTGGGCGTCCAGCCCGGGTACGATCCTGAAAATGAAACTTCGCAGCCGGTTAGTTCGAATGCCGACCGAAGCGCGTTTGCCAGATCCATTTTTGACGATTCGACCGACGATCGCGTAAGGCATAAAATGGAAATGTCACCGTCTTTTACGATCACGCGCGCAATGTTGTTGGAAGTCTCTACCAGGTCGGGCATATCGGCACTCATTCTGTACACGCCATTGTGGGCGGCATAGATTGCACGCAGGATTCCCTCTTGAGCCCGTATATCCATGATGCTGGCAGGCGTGTCGATCTTTTCAATCAGCACCGTCAAGTTAGGTTCGGTGGTTTTGAATTCAGCTTTTATCTCATCGATGATCTGCTTCATCTCGAATTCGAATGATTCGTCGTACATCTGAGCGATGATAATCTCGGCAACACTTTCCCGTGGAATTGCATTGCGCAGGCTTCCGCCGTTGATTTCGCAGATTTGAAGGCCGAAATTCTCGAATCCGTCGAAAAGCAAACGATTCATTATTTTGTTGGCATTGCCCAAACCTTTGTCGATGTCCATTCCCGAATGACCGCCTTTCAAACCTTTGACGGTAAGCCTGTAACCAACAGATCCTTCAGGCGCATCTTCTTCGGGATAACTTCCGCTGGCGGTAACATCGATCCCTCCGGCGCAGCCAATGTCGATTTCGTCGTCTTCTTCGGTGTCCAGGTTTAGCAGTATCTCTCCTTTGAGCAAACCACCTTTCAGGTTAAGTGCTCCGGTCATGCCGGTTTCTTCGTCAATGGTGAAAAGAGCTTCCAGTTCAGGATGCGCGATATCTTTCGACTCAAGGATTGCCATTATAGTTGCTACTCCGAGTCCGTTATCGGCTCCCAATGTAGTTCCGCGGGCGCGTACCCAATCGCCATCGACATACATATCGATGCCCTGGGAATTAAAATCGAAATCGGTGTCATTGTTTTTTTGGTGTACCATATCGAGATGCGACTGCATGACGATGGGTTTGCGGTTTTCCATTCCCGGTGTTGCCGGTTTGCGGATAATCACGTTACCGATCTCGTCTTCGATGGTTTCAAATCCGAGTTTGGATCCGAAATCTTTCATAAAGTCAATGACGCGTCGTTCATCTTTTGATGGTCGGGGAACGGCATTCAGATCGGCAAATTTATTCCAGAGTGCGGTGGGCTCAAGTGTGCGTATTTCGTGGCTCATATTGTTTTCGTAGTTTTTACAAATGTACATTTTTAAAAAAATAAAACTTTAATTTGCAGCGTACATTCCACCTGATTATGAATAAACGTCTTATTCTGCCCATACTGCTTTTTGTTCAGATCGTCGTCGTCAACTTTTTGTCTTTTTTTCCTGAATTTGTCGAGAAGAATTACAGCAACGGCCTTTATCCCTACATCGCGAAAGCGTCGAGATGGCTTTTGGGAAGCGTTCGGTTTTCAGTAGGTGATGTGATCTATTTCATCGTGATTTTTTTTCTGATCCGATGGCTGTGGAACTCGCGACTGAGTTGGCGAACAAAATGGCAGAATAATTTACTGCAAGGACTTGGATTTCTGTCGGTGTTCTATTTTTTGTTTCATTTTTTATGGGCAATGAATTACCATAGGGTAACGCTGGCCGACAAAATGTCGATCGATACCGAATATGATGACGCCCAATTATATGAGTTTACTACCAAACTGATTGCGAAAACCAACGCCCTGCATGTATCGATAACCAATGACAGTTTGTCGAAAGTACAGGTTCCGCATTCACGGGACCAGATATTTAACATCAGTGAAAACGGTTATAGGAATTTAGCGAAAACATATCCGCATTTCGAATACAACAACCCGAGTGTTAAAAAATCGCTTATCAGTTTGCCATTGACTTATATGGGTTTTGGCGGATATCTGAATCCGTTTACCAATGAGGCGCAGGTTAACGATATGTTGCCCATGTATAGCTTCGCCGCGACGTCATGTCACGAGATGGCGCATCAAATTGGGTATGCTTCCGAAAGCGAGGCCAACTTCGTCGGATTTCTGGCAGCAGTTCACAATGACGATAAATATGTGAAATATTCGGGCTACACCTTGGCGCTGCGATATTGTTTGCGCAATTGGGAAATACGTAATAAAGGTGTAGCAGAGGAATTACTGGCCACGGTTAATGCCGGGATTCTTTCCAACTTCCAGGAAAGTAAAGATTTTTGGGACGGATATGAAACTTTTATAGAAACAGGTTTCAAGATTTTCTACGACAGTTTCCTTAAATTCAATCAGCAGGACGAAGGATTGGAGAGTTACAGCAAATTTGTGAATTTGGTGGTGAATTATTACTCAGATCGCGAGATTCCCTAAGTTTCATCGGTGGTAAATGCCTGAAAACGTTTCTTTTTGTAGGGTCGGATTATTAGACGGTCCTCGCGATCGAATCGGATGTAATTATAAAGCCAGTTCAAAAGGACTACCATTTTATTTTTAAAACCAACGAGCGAGAACAAGTGGACGAATATCCAAAGAAACCAGGCAAAAAAACCGCTGAAATGCGCTTTAGGCATATCGACGACCGCGCGGTTCCGACCTATTACTGCCATGGAGCCTTTGTCTTTATATTGAAAAGGCACCATTGGATTGCCTTCCAGCATGCGGCTGAAATTTTCGCCCAGATGTTTTCCTTGTTGAAGTGCGGGCTGCGCCATCATTGGGTGGCCCATTGGAAACTCTTCGGATTCCATCATCGCTATGTCGCCAATTGCAAAAATGTTTTCGAAACCATGCACCTTCCCTACTTCGTTTACACGGATGCGCATCGCCCGCAACACGAGTGACTCGGCGTCGAGACCCGGAATCATCGCGCCTTGTACACCGGCGGTCCAAATAACGGTGGCCGTATCGATTGAAAGATCGGAGTTGGTTTGAAGCGTCTTGCCGTCATAACCTGTGACCCGAACGTTTTTCAGCACATTGACTCCCAGTTCGGTCAGATATTTTTCGGCGTTCACCGATGCTTTTTCGCTCATCGTGTTCAGGATGCGGTCGCCGCTTTGGATCAGGTTTATTTGCATCTGGCTGATGTCGAGGTCGGGATAGTCTTTTTGGAAGATCCCTTTTTTCATTTCAGCCAATGCACCGGCGAGTTCGACGCCTGTAGGACCGCCGCCAACCAAACAAAAGTTCATCAGGCAATTTCGGTCGCATGTATCCTTGGTTAAGACGGCTTGTTCGAAATTCTCAAGGATTAGGCTTCGGATATTCAATGATTGCGAAATGGTTTTCATTCCCATGCAATTTCGCTCGAGTTCTTTGTCGCCGAAAAAATTGGTTTTTGAACCGGTAGCGATCACGAGATAATCGTAATGAAGATCGCCAATATCGGCAATTACCTTTTGGTTTTTAGTGTCGATTTCCCGCACGTTGGCCAATCGGAAGAAGCAGTCGTCGTAATGGTGAATGATTTTCCGGATCGGGTATGCTATGGATCCGGCTTCGAGTCCGCCGGTTGCCACCTGGTACATCAGGGGCTGAAAATTATGAAAGTTGTGTTTATCCAGTAAGACGATCTGAACATCTTTGTTGCGTAATTTTTTGGCCAGTTCGATACCGGCGAATCCGCCGCCTATTATTACGATCCGTTTTGATTTTGACGCCGGGATGTTCATTTGGATATGGTTTGGGTTATTTCTTAAAGTTAGCAAGTTTATATTTCCGATGCAGATAAATGTTAAAATTTTTTACATTTACGGATGTTTAAAAGGGGTGATATCTCGTCAGCCCCGGTTGCAGCGGCATCCTTTTTTTGCGAGGGAGTTGCGTGAATAAAAGTATAAATCACAGTGGCAAAAAAAGATAGAGCGGAAAACGGGACCCGACATGAAAAGGAGGAAAAACATCTGCTGCCAAATAAAAAAACGACAATGGTTTATAATGTAACATATTCACCTGTTGAAGTACTAATGCCGTTATGAGTGAGCTTTTAGAACAGTCGTTTGTTCAGCAACTTCGCGAGAACCAGAACATCATCCACAAGATTTGCCGGCTGTATACTTCGGGCAGCGATGCGCACAAGGATTTGTTTCAGGAAATTACTATTCAGCTTTGGAAGGCTTACCCGAAATTCAGGGGCGATTCTAAATTCTCGACCTGGGCGTACCGCGTGGCGTTGAATACTGCCATCACTTTGTACAGGAAAAGCACGCGAATGGTGGCGACATCTGAATATGACGCCGCCCGGCACTTCATTAAGCAGGAAGATTACAATTACGAAGAGGAAGAACAGATCAAGTTGATGTATGAAGCGGTATATCAGCTCAACGATATTGAGAAGGCGCTTGTTTTTATGTACCTGGAAGATAAGGATTACAGGGAGATTTCGGAAACCTTGGGGATTTCGGAGGTCAACGCCCGTGTAAAAATGAACAGGATTAAAGGGAAATTAAAAAAAATATTAAATCCTTAAGGATTATGGAAGGACTCGAATTATTAAAAAAGGACTGGAAGAAGAACGAGAATTCGTTTGCCCAATTGACCGATACCGATATTTACGCGATGCTGCACAAGAAATCGTCGTCGATTGTTAAGTGGATATTGATCATCAGCATTTTGGAAGTACTGCTGTGGACAGGTGTGAGTTTGATAAATAGTGATGATTATATCAACAAACTCGAATATGGCGCGTTGAGCGGCTATTTTACGGCATTCAACTTTTTCAATTATGCGGTGATCCTGATTTTCATCGTTCTGTTTTACAATAATTACAGAAGGATATCGGCGACCGAATCGACCAGGCAGTTGATGACCGATATCATCAAAACGCGTAAAACCGTAAAATTTTATGTCTGGTATAACCTGATCATGATTGCGGTGACGCTGGTGATGGGATTTATCATTGCATTCAATTACAATCCTGAAGTGATTGCCCTGGGCGAGAAATTGAATCATGACGGCAAACTGATGGCATTAATATTAGCCCTTATCACGCTTTGCATCGCGTTGTTTCTCGGACTGTTCTGGCTTTTTTACCGATTGTTGTACGGAATTTTACTGAAGCGATTGCTGGTGAATTATAAAGAGCTGAAGAAAATCGATCTGGCCGAGTAATTAGGTAAGATAGCAGAACGGAATTTGGCCACAGATTCACAGATTCTTTAGTAAATTATAATTTATGCTTCAGCCGTGCGAAATCATCGCAACACAGATAAAAATCTGCGCTAATCTGCGTAATCAGTGGTCGAAAAATTAGCTGAGAATCCGCCACAGATTCACAGATTCTCATAGTAAATTACAATTTATGCAAGCCGTGCAAAATCATAGAAACACAAATAAAATCTGCGTTAACCTGCGTAATCAGCGGTCGAAAAATTAGCTAAGAATCGGCCACAGATTCAAAGATTCTCATAGTAAATTACAATTTATGTAAGCCGTGCAAAATCATCGCAACACAGATAAAAATCTGCGCTAATCTGCGTAATCAGTGGTCGAAAAATTAGCTGAGAATCCGCCACAGATTCACAGATTATTTTATTAAATCTTGAATCGTGAATTGCTTCGCTTCGCTGACGCGAGCTGTACCAAAAATTATTGCAACACAGATAAAAATCTGCGCTAATCTGCGTAATCAGTGGTCGAAATTGGCTGCGAAGTCCGCTACAGATTAATATTCCCATTTTCGTTCTTTGTTCAATTCTTCCTGTTCTTTCCGAATTTCAGGCGGAATAACTTTTAGAAATGACGCGTGTTGCTCGATGGCATATTCGACTTTTTCGACAATTTCCTCGATGGTGTCGTTGTCATAGTCGATTTCCAGTGGTTCTTTTATGATGAAAGACTGCAGAATGCCTTTCTTTTTTAAACGCAGCCCTTTTTTGTCGAACGAGCGACGGAAACCGTCAATGACGATAGGCACCACCACGGGACGATGTTGCTTGATTATGTGTGCGGTTCCTTTTCGAACGGGTTTAAACGATTTGGTGGTTCCCTGCGGGAATGTTATAACCCAGCCATCTTCGAGGGCAATTTTAATGTTCTCAGTATCTTTTAAGTTGACTTCGCGTTTAACATCTTTTCCTTTTTCACGCCAGGTGCGTTCTACCGTGATAGCACCAACGTATGATAAAATTCGCGGCAAGAGTCCTTCGCGCATTGTTTCCTTTGCTGCGACGTAGTAGATGTTAAGTTTGGGATTCCACAGGTAACCAATGTTCTTGATCGTATCCTGACGACCACTTAGGCTGGCGTTGAAAACGTGGAACATAGCAACCACATCGGCGAAGTAAGTTTGGTGATTGGAAATAAACAGGACGCCGCGATCGGGTAAAGTTGTAATGATTTCGGAACCTTCGATTAGAAGTTCGTTGAATCCGCGGTATCTCCGGTGTGTCATCGCACCAAAAATACGGATCAACCACTTTTTTAGAAAAAGTATGTGGCCAAACGGATTTCTCTTAAACAGACCCATATTTCTTATGTGTAAAAACTGAGCGCAAACTTACGAAATCTTACTCGGAAAGTACTTTTTTGAGCATCACCTTTAACTCGCTCATTATCATTGCGGTGGCTCCCCACACGTAATGATTCCCAATTTTAAATGTGGGTACATCTATCCATTTTGAGTAGCTCGTGGGCATTTGGTTGACAACCACTGTGGCATCATCGAGAAAATCCGCCAGTGGAAATTCGATGAGTCCGGCGACCTCTTCGGGGTCCGGATTAAAAATCAACTCGGCATTGCTGAATCCCAGAAAGGGGAAAACTATGAAATTGCTGGGCGGAATAAAAATTTCGGAAAAATCGCGGACCACGTTTATTTTTTCAGGTTGCACTCCTATCTCTTCATGAGTTTCACGTAGCGCCGCCATGCAGTATGATGCATCGTCGGGTTCGACTTTACCGCCGGGAAATGCAATTTGTGATGAATGAACGCCTTTATATGAATTTCGCAGTATGAGTATTAAATGTGCTTGCTCGTTACGCGGATAAATCAGCATTAAAACGGCGGCTTTACGCGGATTGTAGGTTGCGATATCGATGTTTCTTATCACATCCGCGCGTTCGGGTGGTGCCATTAAAAGATGCGCATCGGTCGACGATAGCGGTTCTTTCAGTAACTTTGGGAGGACAATTAAAAAGTCGGCGAATTTCATCTTGGAATTTTCTACCATAAATATAAACCGTAAAAAAACGGCGACCAAATATTACGCAATCAATGTACAGCAGGGAAGAAACACAGAAATTAAAGCAGGAGTTTTGGGTGGCGTTTGCACAGAAATATCCACGAAAATGGGTGCTGTACGACACAAAGATCAAGGATTTTTCATTTAAATTTTTTGTGGATAACAGAAAGGCGCAGGTGATGATCGACATCGAGCACCGTAGCGAAGAGAAGCGCTACGCTTATTTCGAAAAGCTGGAGGCATTGAAATCGGTACTTGAGGAAGATTTTGTCACCGATTTGGTGTTCGAACGCGATTATTATCTGGAAAATGGCAAAACCATCAGTAGAATTTGGGTCGAGAAAAGTGGTGTAAGTGTCAGCAATCGAAAATATTGGAACCACATATTTGAGTTTTTTAATGAGAAAATGAATGCTTTGGAACTTTTTTATGCAGACTATGATGACTACATCAGGGATATTTAGGGCGTGCCCCTCGCCACAATATTTCTGCTGATATCATAATTCCACAGGCTCGGGTCGGGCTGTACGCTGTATCGCGGACAAGTTAGTAAGTTTAAGGTTTAAGGTTGGTTTGCAGGTGGTTTAGCGCTTTGAATAGTAAAGTGAGTTTCGGCGTGGTATGATTATCTACATCGTTTTCCAAATAGCAGATTTGTAAGACCAACTTTAAACCTTAAACCTTAAACCTTTAAACTTTAAACTTCTAAAACAAAAAACCCCGACCGATAGGTCAGGGTTTTTCTAAACAAGGCGGTGACATACTCTCCCACATAACTGCAGTACCATCTGCATTTGAGATTAAGAGGAGGAAGCCCGGTGGGCTTCAGGTAGGCGAACTTTAGTTCGTTTATGCTATAAAAACAAAAAGCCCCATCTTTCGATGAGGCTTTTCTAAGAAAGGCGACGACATACTCTCCCACATAACTGCAGTACCATCTGCGCAGGCGG
>JADMKR010000185.1:17611-18347 GCA_015478765.1 Flavobacterium sp. | reverse complement strand
TTGTACCGTCAGGCGAAATATGCTGAGATGCGCGACATTCGTGAGGAGAATCCGATTGAGGTTGAAGCGAAGGCTGCCGGACTGAACTATGTCGATCTTGACGGATCGGTAGGTTGTATGGTTAATGGCGCCGGACTTGCGATGGCGACAATGGATTTGATTAAATACGCCGGTTTTGAACCTGCGAATTTCCTTGACGTTGGTGGAACTGCCGATGCAAAAAGAGTTGAGCTTGCTTTCCGTATCATTTTGAAAGATCCTGCCGTAAAAGCGATTTTGATCAACATTTTCGGCGGAATCGTGCGTTGTGACCGTGTGGCGCAAGGTGTGATCGATGCTTACAAGAACATGGGCGACACGATCAAAGTGCCGATCATTGTGCGGTTGCAGGGAACCAATGCCGAGTTAGCGAAAGAAATGATCGACAATTCAGGCATGCCGATTTTATCAGCGGTTGAATTCCAGGAAGCAGCCGATCAGGTTAAAGTTGCGTTGAACAAGTAGAAATACTTTTATATATAGAAAATCCGCCGGTTGGCGGATTTTTTTATGGAGTTGATTCAGTGTTTGCGAGCGCATTGAGGACATCAGATTCGTAAACATGAAATCCGATTGCATTCTTTTTTGCAATTGCGATCATGGCTTTGGCGACGGTTTCTGCCTGAATGGGTTTGTATTTTTTTAATTTTCCAACGAATGCAAAGCTGAAAATTTTAGACAGCAAGGCGCCGGCACT
>JADMKR010000185.1:0-17601 GCA_015478765.1 Flavobacterium sp. | reverse complement strand
CCCAAACGGAATTCTTTCCGGTTGCCTAATAATAGGGAAGGGCGCACTGCCGATACACTTGCAATCCCTGATTCTTTCGCTGAAACTTCGAGGTTGCCCTTGGTTCTTAAATAAAAATTTGAAGATGACGGATCGGCGCTTAAGGATGAAACCAATAGAAATTGACCAATGCCGTTTTCTTTGGCCGCTGTCATAAATTCCTGAGGATAGCGCAGGTCGACCTTTTCGAAATTTTCTTCGCTTCCCGCTGTTTTTATGGTGGTTCCAATCGTACAAAAGAAGTCATCGCCATAGACGAGTTCTTTATATGAATCGGCTTTATCAAAGTTTATCACGTGCTGGACAAGCTTGGGGTGTTTTATTCCGGCATCCTTCCGCACAAAGGAAATTACGCGGTCGTACTTTTCACTTTTCAGTAAAAGAGTTAGCAACTGCTGGCCAATAAGTCCGGTGCTGCCGATGATCAATGCGGTCTTCATAGTATTGGATTGTTATCAAACAAAAAATCAGTTTCCGGGATCGTGTCAAGTACGCCCACTTATTTCATTGGTGATTCATCAAAATTCACCATCCAGTTAATTCCGAATTTATCGGTGAACATTCCGAAGTGAGCGCCCCAAAAGGTTTTGTTCATCGGCATGGTTATTTGTCCGCCTGCTGATAGGCCGTTGAAAAGTTGGTCGGCTTCTTCAATCGATTCAGTATCGATCGAAACTGAAAAGTTATTTCCAATAATTGTCGCATGTCCAAATGCATCCGAACTGTCGCTTCCCATCAATGAGGTGTTTTTACCAATCGGCATGCAAACGTGCATGATTTTGTTTGCTTCTTCAGCCGGGACCGGCGGCCCGCCTTCGGCAGGCATGTCGCCAAAACGACCCCAATAGGCGATTTCGGTTTTGAATACTGATTGATAGAACAAGAATGCTTCTTCGCAATTTCCTTTGAATGTGAGGTAGGGGTTGATTGATGCCATGGATTTTTTATTTCTTCTTTCCGTTATTAAACTTCACTTTTTCAATTACCGACGGTTTCGCCTCGACTTTTTTCGGACTTTTATTTCGCGATGCGTTGGTATTTTTCGCCGGACTTTTCGCTACAGGCTTTTTGCTGATTTCCCGCGGGCTTGTGCCCTTGGCGGCATTGCGGATTTCAAGTTGGTTCGATTTAATCACGTCCATGGCATTTTTAGGGTTTTCCTTGGTTCCGCGTAAATGGATTACGAGACCATTCAGGAAATTGCGCAGTACCTGATCGCCACATTCCATAAAATTTGGGTGATCCTGATTTCGGAAAAACGCGCTGAGTTCTGCTTTTGAAATGCGGAAATCTACTAGCTCCAGGATTTCTACTATTTGCTCGTCGCGCAGTTGCAGCGCAACACGCAGTTTTTTGAATATATCGTTATTGTTCATATCGGATGATTTTAAACAAAGATAGTTTTAATTTTTCGCACTCATCAGCCATTGGACAGCATGGGCGAACGATTCGCGCCATAATTTTTCATTGTGCTTTCCATCTTTGATGATAGTGCAATGCACGGTCGCCGACTTCCCAATCAGCATCGCATGCAGCCGGTTTAGTTCAGCAACCAGATTTTCGCTTTCACTATCGCCGGCTAACAGGTAAATGTTTGCGTTTATTTTTTTTGTCCGTTCGGTCAGTTGAAAAATTTCGTCGGAAAACCAAAGCGATGGCGAAAAAACTCCGGCCTTTCCGAAAATTGTCGGATGCCGTAAAAGTGCGTAATAGGACACAAGTCCGCCCAGGGAACTACCCATAATCATCGTATTTTTCCGATTTTGTTTGGTTCTGTAATTTTTGTCGACATGCGGTTTCAACGTTTGGACAATAAAATCCAGGTATGGATCGGCCTGTCCGCCGCCATATTTTTCGTTCGGAAATGGCGTCAACTCATCAATACGCTTTTCATTGCCATGCTCGATTCCGATAACGATGACATCCAATTTCAAGCTGTCCAGCGTCTCGTCAACATTCCATTCGCCTGCGTATGCGGTAGAATTATCAAAGAGGTTTTGCGCGTCGTGCATATATAGCACCGGATATTTTTTATTTGAGTTCTCATAACCCATCGGCAAATAGACCCAAATCTTTTTAGATGATTCCCTAATCGGATCTGAGATATCGAATGAACTGATTTGTGCCGTGGCCGTACTTTGGCCAATCGCCGACATCGGCAAACATAAAAGCAACATAATTATGTGTCGATACATATGCATTTTTGGATTTCGGTTTTAAAATGATATTTTAGCTAAAATAACCAAATCGATGAATACCTACGAAGAAAGAATTAGTCTGCTGAACGAAATGATCGCCTTTGCAGTGGTGGATGGCGAATTGCATGAACGCGAGAAGCAGTTTCTATCGATTGTCGCTACACAGCTAAGAATACCAAAGGAAGTGTATCTCGATCTATTTCACAGCGAAATGGATCCGGTGCCGATCAAATCGGAGTTTCAACGGATTCAGCAGTTCTACCGATTGGCACTGCTGATGCATGTCGACGGCGTTTTACATGAACGTGAACAAATAGCCATTCAGCAAATTGCAATTAACATGGGACTTAATCCGGCTATCACAAAGCGGATTTTAAAAATGATGCACGAATCGGAGACAAAAATAATCGCGCCCGATCTGATATTGGATGCCTTTCGGGAGCAACACAATTAAGACATTTTTGCCTGTAAAACCTTGATTTCGTCGCGAAATTTTGCCGCTTGCATAAAGTCGAGTTCCTTCGCCGCTTTTTCCATTGCCTTTCGAGTGTCTTTTATTTTCTTCTCTAATTGCGCGTTGGTCAGATATAAACTTTCGGGTTCTGCAGCTTTTTGCGCCTGATTTTCGAAATACTGAACGGAAACTGAATTTTTAGCCAATGCATTATCCAGGCTTTTGTTCAAGGCCATAGGTACTAGATTGTGCTCAGTATTGTAGGCGATTTGTTTTTCCCGACGATAATTGGTTTCATCGATCGTACTCTGCATGCTGCTCGTAATTTTATCGGCATACATAATCGCTTTTCCGTTGATGTGACGGGCCGCCCGGCCGACAGTCTGGGTCAGCGACCGGTTACTTCGGAGAAAACCTTCTTTATCGGCGTCCAAAATTGCTACCAGCGAAACTTCCGGCAAATCGAGTCCTTCACGCAATAAATTCACACCTATCAAAACATCGAAAATACCTTTTCGCAAATCCTGCATGATCTCGACGCGTTCGAGTGTGTCAACTTCAGAGTGAATGTAGCGACAGCGGATGTTGACTTTTGTCAGGAATTTCGTCAGTTCTTCCGCCATTCGTTTAGTAAGTGTGGTCACGAGTACTCGCTCGTCTTTTTCGACTCTTTGTTGGATTTCTTCTATAAGATCGTCGATCTGGTTTAAACTGGGACGGACTTCAATTACAGGATCCAATAATCCCGTTGGCCGGATCACCTGCTCGACGTAAACGCCTTCTGTTTTTTGAAGTTCGTAATCGGCCGGTGTTGCCGATACATACACGACCTGGTTCTGCATGCCTTCGAATTCCTCGAATTTCAACGGTCGGTTGTCCATTGCAGCTGGTAATCTGAAACCATATTCAACCAGATTTTCCTTCCGGCTTCGGTCGCCACCATACATCGCGCTTACCTGCGACAAAGTCACGTGGCTTTCATCGACGACCATCAGGAAATCCTTCGGAAAATAATCCAACAGACAGAACGGGCGTGTTCCCGGAAGTCGGCGGTCGAGATAACGCGAATAATTTTCAATTCCCGAGCAGTAACCGAGTTCGCGTATCATCTCCAAATCGAAATTCGTTCGCTCTTCAAGGCGTTTCGCTTCCAGATGTTTGCCAATAGACTTAAAATAATCGACTTGCTTGACTAAATCCTGCTGAATTTCCCAGATTGCGCCGTTCAAAACATCGGGCGAAGTGACAAACATATTCGCCGGATAAATATTCAGTTTGTTGTATTTCTCTAAAACGAGCGATGTCTTGGCATCAAATGCTTCGATTTCCTCGATCTCATCACCAAAAAAGTGAATTCGGAATGGTTCGTCGCCATAACTCGGGAACACTTCGACGGTGTCGCCTTTTATTCGGAACGTGCCGGGCGTGAAATCGGCTTCGGTGCGCGCATACAAACTTTGGACAAGGCGATGTAGTAGTTTTGTTCGCGAAATCACCTGATCGCGTTCGATCGATACGACGTTCTTTTGAAATTCGACCGGGTTCCCGATTCCGTACAAACACGATACCGATGAAATTACCACAATGTCACGTCGCCCGGAAAGCAATGATGAGGTGGTGCTGAGCCGCATTTTTTCAAGTTCTTCGTTGATCGAAAGATCTTTTTCTATATAGGTTCCGGTGACGGGAATGAATGCTTCGGGCTGGTAATAATCATAGTAAGAAACAAAATATTCAACCGCATTTTCAGGGAAAAACTGTTTGAATTCCGAGTACAACTGCGCGGCAAGCGTTTTATTGTGGGCGAGAACCAGCGTCGGTTTTTCGACATTCTGGATCACATTTGCCATCGTAAACGTCTTTCCGGAACCCGTAACGCCAAGCAGCGTCTGGTACTTTTCGCCATTTATGATTCCGTTTGAAAGTTTTTCGATTGCCTGCGGCTGGTCGCCGGTCGGTTTGTAATCAGATACTACCTTAAATTTCATGTAATCTGCTAAGAATTAGGAAAGCAAAGTTACAAAGGAATGCGCCAAAAAAAGTTTATGAAAACTTAAAACTTCCACTCGGTTTGCTGTGTTTCCGACAGGAATGTCCATGCCACCATGCGGCTTGATTTCTGACCTTGGGACATCTCAATTGTTTTTACCGATACGGCGTTGACCTTGTTCAAAAGTTTATAAATCGCCTTCAGATTCGAGAATTTAGAAACCAAAGTCGTAAACCAAAAAACCTGTTTGGGGTAACGCACGCTTTCGTAAATCATTTGGGTTATGAATGCCATTTCGCCACCTTCGCACCATAATTCATGATGCTGACCGCCAAAGTTCAGTGTGGCTTCGGTGGCTTTTTCGCCTTCTAAATTTGAGATTTTGCGCAATGTTCCTTTTGCGGCGTCTTCTGCCGATGCATGGAACGGCGGATTACAGATCGTAAACGCAAACTTGTCGGCTGGTTGGATAATATCTTTAAAGATAAACCTGCTGTTCATTTGTTGCTGAAGGCTAATCAGGTCGGTCAGGTGCGGATTCCTGCGGATGATATCGGAGCAGTTTTCAAGCGCTTCCGGATCGATATCGGTTCCGACGAAACTCCAGCCGTAAACCGAATTCCCTATCAGCGGATAAATGCAGTTCGCACCCACGCCAATGTCGAGTCCGCCTACCGATTCACCTTCGGGAATATTTCCGTTGTTTGACGCTGCCAGCAAATCGGCGATATTGTGAATATAATCGGCACGGCCGGGAACAGGCGGACAAAGGTAGTTCTTAGGGATGTCCCAGTCCGATACGTCATAATACGCGGCCAACAATGCCTTGTTGAGTTCTTTAACCGCATGAGGATCGCTGAAATCAATGGTTTCGATTCCGTGTTCGTTGCAGGCGACAAAACGAGATAACGCAGGATTTGCGGCTATAAGTTCCGAAAAATTATATCGAGAACGATGAAGGTTGCGCGCGTGCAACTGCGATTTTTCGGTATTGATTTTAGATTTCACGCGGCAAATGTAGTGAATCTGATTTTGGCAGTTTTAGTCGCGGCATTCCATAAGCAAAAGGTCTCCCGTCTCATAGCTTATTGTAACAAGGCCATCGGCGGCGACATGGTTACTGCTGCCTGTGCGATAGCCCAATGTCAGTGTGTCGTTTTGCAGCGGATAGAACAGGTTGTGTGAAGAAATGCCGGTCACGGTTCCCACGGGAATCAATGAAATCGGCATGTTGGCCGGATACCATTTCTGATATTTTTTCGGGAGCATAAATACTTTTGAATAATCGTCGAGGATCACAACTTTGATCTTGTCGCGGTAGCGGACGATGTTAGTCAGGTTCGTGATCGTATGATCGGCGCGGCGGCCGGTTGCCCAGACCACGTTCACGGCCGGAATTTTTCGTTCTATGAGATAATCGAATGCTTTTTCGAGATCGGTTTTGTTTTGATCGGGAGTGTGGACGATTTCGATGGGATACTGGCTTTCCAGCGGACTCAAGCCATTGTCAAAATCGCCAAGATGGACATCGATTTTGATTCCGCGTGCGATGACCCGGTCGATAGCCGAATCGAGTACGATTACCAATGGCGACCATTCCAGCAGCTGGCCGAGGAGTTCGTCGCTGCATGACTCGCCGTTTGCGATTATAAGTGCCGGTTCCTGATCGTCGCGTACGATATGATGTGAAGACATTGGGTGAGTTCTAAATTTGTAAAGTTACAAAGTTGTAAAGTGGAAAGTTGTAAAGTTGCAATGGGTTATCTGCTGAGAATGAACTTTCAACTTTTTAACTTTACAACTTTCAAACTGTATTGCAATGTACAGCCGGAACAGCTAATGAACAACATAATTAACTTCGACCGATTCCGACAAGCTGAAGTAGCCTAACGCATAATTATCCGGATCTGATGTGTTGACGATATTACCACGAACGGTTGCCGGCGGTGACGAAAACGGGCTTCCGCCGTTGCTGCCCGAAATCGACAACAGGATGTTCATATAATTGTAATAGCGCTGCGAAATTCCGGATAGCCGAAAATCGAGTGTCGATCCGGCTTCGAGGTCTTCATCGGAAAACAATGCGAAGATCGTATTGCCTTGGAAAAATTTATCTTCGGTGACGTCAAACTCGGGAATCGCATTGAAATTCACTTTAAAACGCGACAGGTAATAATCGTCGGTTGCGCCGTTATCGGTAAAAAAAATCTTGACTTCGATGTCTTCGCCGGTGAATCCGCCTTCGTTGTTTTGTTCGATTTCGCCAACCTCGGGCACGGCTTTCAATGTCTCGGTAGCTGTATAGGTTTGACCGTTTGCGATAACTGTCAAAACGTAGGTTTGTTCGAGTGCGGGAACAAAATCAGTACAGACATACGTTCCCGGCTCCGTTTCGATAAAATCGAAAGTGGTGGTGCCGTTTGTAACGGTGATCACGGCGTTTGAAACGGTTGGGATTTGCGTGTTGTAATAGCCGGTGGTTGTTGTTAGATAGATGGTTTGCTCGGCGCCATCGGTACCTTTTAGCCAATGGATGGATGCGTCAATGACGAGTCGCGGTTCAGCAGTATCGAGATCGACGTCGACGACTCTTTCGCACCCGACGAAAGTGATCAGCGTGATTGCCAGCATGATTGTTTTTATAGTTTTCATCGCTTAAAATTTAAAATTATAACTGACGGCCGGCACAATGCCGAAAATCGAAAAACGTGATGCTTCATTAATGCCTGTTTCAGCATTCTGCCGGAAGCTGATCGATGCAGCATTATAGCGGTTATAAAGGTTGTAGATACTGAAAACCCATTCGGCCTGCCAGCCTTTTTTCTTCTCGGGCTTTGGCGTGTACGTTGCCGATACGTCCAGGTGGTGATACGCCGGCAGTCGGTTGTCGTTTCGCAGGCCGTAACTTGGAACCGTTATTCCCTGATATTGATACTGGCTGTTCGGATAGGTCACTGGTTGTCCCGACTGGATCACGAAGTTGGCGCCGAAATTCCATTTGTCGCTTAAACTATACGCCGATGTTACCGCCAAATTGTGCAGTTTGTCATAAACCGAATTATACCATTGGCCGTTGTTGATGCCGGTTTCGGCGGCGGTGCGGCCGGGCGTTTGCTGCTCAGATTTTGATAAGGTGTACGAAATCCACCCGTTTAATTTGCCGGTGTTTTTCCGGAGTAGTAATTCGAGTCCGTATGATCGCATCCTGCCGTTCAGGATCACTTGTTCGAGTGCTTCGTTAGCGATCAGGTCGGCGCCGTCGATATAATCGATTCGGTTTTGGACTTTTTTATAATACGTTTCTACTTCGAGCGAATAGGTGTCATCCATAAAATTGGTGAAGTAACCGAGTGCTACCTGATCGGCGATTTGCGGTTCGATGAAGTTGTCACTCGGCGTCCACACGTCAAGCGGAGTAGGAGATGAGGTGTTGGAAACCAATTGCAGGTATTGGATCATGCGGTTGTAACTCGCTTTAACCGATTTGTTTTCGGAAATAGTATATGAAATGGCGGCTCTGGGCTCGGCATAACCGAACGATTTCATGACTTCATTGGCGCCATACGTTCGGGAACCGATAGGTGTCGCTTTTTCGTATATCTGCAGTTGTTCGTCGAATGTCACCGGACTGTCGGCATAAATATTTTCCGTTGATGAACCTAAGCGGTAAAACATGCTGTATCGGAGTCCGTATAACAGCGAGATTTTATCCGACAGATTATGTTCTGCCTCGATGTATGCCGCCGGTTCAAACGCATATTTTTTCTCGAGCTGACGCGAATTGAACCCCGAATCCTCGCCACGAGGTGAAATCTTGCCGGGATTGAAATCGTAGTAGATCGCATTTACACCGTAATTCAGGCGCAATTTGTTCGAGATGTAATTCTTGAAATCATATTTGATATTGTAATTCTTGATTCCGGAGTCATATTGGAACCCAACAAAATCGAGTTCGAGTCCGTAATAGTAATCGCTGTAGATCATTGACAAGTTCGAAAACAGTTTGTCGGAGAACAGATGGTTCCAACGCAGATTCAGTGTAGCATTCCCGTAAATATTCATGAAACTGCCGTCGAGATTAAAAACGTCGCGACCAAAATATCCCGACAGGTATAAACTGTTGTTATCGTCGAGTTTGTAATTCATTTTTGTGTTCAGGTCGTAGAAGTAGGCCGAATTCTCGTTATCGGTGAATTTCAAAAACAGATGCGCATACGAGCCCCGGCCTCCCACGAGGAACGAACCTTTGTCTTTTACGATCGGTCCTTCGACGAGCAGACGGCTTGAAATTAGTCCGATGCCGCCATTCATGTGAAATTCTTTGCTGTTGCCTTCTTTCTGGTAAATGTCAAGCACTGATGACGCGCGTCCGCCAAATCGGGGAGGGATTCCGCCTTTATACAATTTCAAATCTTTGATCGCATCGGGATTGAACACTGAGAAAAATCCGAATATATGCGATGAATTGTAGATTGTAGCTTCGTCGAGCAAGATCAGGTTTTGATCGGCGCCGCCACCGCGCACGTTGAATCCGGATGCGCCTTCACCGGCATTTGTAACTCCGGGAAGTAGTAAAATCGATTTCAGAACGTCGACTTCACCAAGTACTACCGGCATTCTTTTTATGGTAGAGATCGATAGTTTATTGACGCTCATTTCGGGTGTGCGAATATTGGTCGACTGTTTTTCGGTGATCACAACTTCCTCAAGCATTTCGCCGCCAACGGTCATTGCAAAGTTTCGTCGGATGTTTTCGGTCAGGGTTATTTCTGTATCGATGGGAACAAAACCAAGGTAGGAGATGTTGATGGAATGCATTCCTTCGGGCAGCGTGATTGAAAAGAATCCATACTCGTTGGTCGTGACGCCTACTTTTAATGCCGGGACAACAATGTTGACGCCAATCAAAGTTTCGTTGTTTGTACCATCGGTTATCACACCGCTTAAGGTGTATTTTTGCTGTGCCGAGATTTGCTCAACCAGAAACATCGCAGCAATCAGTACGTACAAATGAATTTTACTCATGGATTTTGAATTGGATTTCGCTGGCGTACGATTAAGATGGCACAACAAAAAAAGCCTGTACGCAAATGTACAGGCAATTAATTAAGATAGCTATGTCTTTTAACAAAATTGAAATGACTGTGGTTATTCTCATCGAACCAATTTTGCCAGGGCGTCGTTCAATGTCTCACTTGGTCGCATCGCCTTGTCTGTCAATTTGAAATCAGGTTTGTAATAACCGCCGATTTGCTGAGGTTTTCCTTGCGCTCCGATCAGTTCGGCATTAATTTTATCTTCATTTTCAGATAATTCTTTTGCGATTTCTGTAAATGTACTTTTCAACTCGGCATCTTTATCCTGCGCTGCAAGTGCTTTTGCCCAATACAAAGCCAGGTAAAAATGGGATCCTCGGTTGTCGATCTGCCCGATTTTTCTAGCAGGTGACTTATCGTGTTCAAGAAATTCTTCGGTGGCCTGATCCAAAGTTTCCGATAAAATGAGCGCTTTGGTATTCGCGAGTGACTGGCCCAGATGCTCCAACGAAACGCCGAGCGCTAGAAATTCACCTAATGAATCCCAACGCAAATAACCTTCCTCGATGAATTGTTCGATGTGCTTTGGCGCCGATCCGCCCGCGCCAGTTTCGAAAAGTCCGCCGCCGTTCATTAACGGAACAATCGATAGCATTTTTGCCGATGTCCCAAGTTCTAAAATAGGGAATAAATCGGTTAAATAATCGCGTAAAACGTTACCTGTTACCGAAATGGTGTCTTTGCCTTCGCGGATTCTTTCCAAGGTAAAATTGGTCGCCTCAACCGGATTCATTATCCTGATGTCGAGTCCGTTTGTATCGTGATCTTTTAAATAAATATTTACTTTTTGGATCAGTTCGCGATCGTGTGCCCGGTTCTCATCCAGCCAGAAAACAGCCGGAGTTGAAGAAAGTCGGGCGCGGTTTACAGCCAGCTTAACCCAGTCGCGTATCGGCGCGTCCTTGACCTGGCACATACGGAAAATATCGCCTTTTTTAACCGATTGTTCCATAAGTGTGTTGCCCGATCCGTCTATTACTTTAACTATACCATCGTCAGACATTTGGAATGTTTTGTCATGCGAACCGTACTCTTCTGCTTTTTGTGCCATCAGGCCCACATTCGGTACGCTTCCCATGGTGGCCGGGTCGAATGCTCCGTGCTTTTTGCAGAAGTCGATTGTTGCGACATAAACGCCGGCATACGAACGATCGGGGATAATTGCCTTGGTGTCCTGAGGCTTGCCGTCGGCGTTCCACATCTGGCCCG
This sequence comes from Flavobacterium sp., assembly GCA_015478765.1. Classification (GTDB taxonomy): domain Bacteria; phylum Bacteroidota; class Bacteroidia; order Flavobacteriales; family Flavobacteriaceae; genus Flavobacterium. Next base: position 6,615 of record JADMKR010000185.1, on the reverse strand, counting down.
AAGTTCGAATCATCGCCGGCATCGAAGCGTCGACGATCACATCCGATGGCACATGCAGGTTTGTGATTCCTTTATCGGAATTAACCATGGCGATTGCAGGTCCGGATTTATATATATCGTTGATAGCAGCTTCTATTTCGGCACGTTTCGGATGGTTTTCTATTTTAGCGAATACATCGCCAAGGCCATTGCGGGTGTCGATTCCGAGTTCGTTGAAAGTATCTGCATATTTTTCGAAAACGTCAGCAAAAAACACGTCGACGATAGCACCGAAGATAATCGGATCGGAAACCTTCATCATCGTCGCTTTCAGGTGAACCGAGAACAGAACGTCTTTTGACTTTGCGTCGGCAATTTGTTCGGCGGCGAATTTTTTAAGTTCGCTGACGCTTAATACCGCAGTGTCGATTATTTCGCCCGCAAGCAGCGGAGAGTTGTCTTTCAGGACTTTGGTCGTCCCGTCATTCGCAGTAAATTCAATTTTAAAAGTGTCGGCTTCGTTTACGGTAACCGATTTCTCACTTCCGTAAAAATCACCCTGGCTCATACTGGCGACATGCGTTTTTGAATCGGATGACCATGCGCCCATCGAATGCGGGTTTTTCTTGGCGTAATTCTTTACTGCTTTTGGCGCCCGTCTATCAGAGTTACCTTCGCGCAGTACCGGATTTACAGCCGATCCCAGCACTTTGCCATATTTTGCTTTAATCGATTTTTCTTCATCAGTTTTTGGATCTTCCGGAAATTCAGGCAGATTGTAGCCCAATGACTGAAGTTCTTTTATGACTTCCTTGAGCTGTGGCACCGATGCCGAGATGTTCGGCAATTTGATGATATTGGCTTCGGGTGTGGTGGCAAGTTTGCCGAGTTCGGCCAGATCATCATTGATTCTTTGATCTTCGGATAAATATTCGCTGAAATTTGAAATGACGCGGCCTGCCAATGATATATCTCGTGTCTCAAGTGAAATCCCGGCCGGCGCAGTAAAAGCTTGTACGATGGGAAGGAATGAATGTGTGGCCAACATGGGCGCTTCGTCTGTAATCGTGTAAATGATCGTGGCTTTGTCTGACATTTATATGTGTTTTATTTAGAAAATTTCGAAAGGAGTACAAATATAGCAAATCGCACACGAAAAGCAGAAGTGTGATATTACGAAAACGATTGATTTGCGAAATCGGTAATTAAAGGCAAGCAGAAAATCAATTCCATAAAAAAAGCCCCATAAAATGGAGCTTTCTGATAGTGGAAAAAGACTATCGTCTTTTATCTTTGATTTTGGCTTTTTTACCGGTAAGTTCTCTGAAGTAGAAGATACGGGCGCGACGAACGCTACCTTTTTTGTTGATTTCAACTTTCTGCAAAGCTGGCAAGTTAACCGGGAAGATACGCTCTACACCAATTGCACCAGACATTTTACGGATTGTAAAAGTTTCAGTGTTACCCGAACCTCTTCTTTGGATCACAACGCCTTTGAAAAACTGCGTTCTTGTTTTTTCACCCTCTTTAATTTCGTAGTAAACTGTGATCGTGTCACCAGCTCCGAATTCAGGGAAATCTTTCTTTGCTACCAATTCGTCTTTTACGAACTGCATTAAATCTGCCATGATAATAGTAATTATGGTTTGAAATCAGAGCAACATTCACGGGTATCGCCAGAGGTTGGTCCAAATGTGGGCGCAAAAGTAAGTTTAAAAGTTGAAAGTTGCAAGTTGAAAGTTTAAAAGTTTACAGTCTCAGTTTGCAGTCTCCGAAACTCATCTGATAGTAAACTACTATCATTGTGAGGACGACTGTCAACTGTCAACTGCGACTGCCAACTCGCGCTATTCCTCCAACAAATCCGGACGCCGATTCTTCGTATGCTCAAAAGCCATATCCTCGCGCCATTTGTCAATTTTAGCCGAGTGGCCACTGAGCAACACCTCCGGCACTTTCCAGCCTTTGTATTCGGCGGGACGTGTATAAACCGGTGGCGCCAGCAAATTATCCTGGAAACTGTCGGTTAGCGCCGATGTTTCATCGCTCAAAACACCCGGAATCAACCTAATGATCGCATCCGATAACACCAATGCGCCCAGTTCACCACCACTCAAAACATAATCGCCAATCGATATTTCCTTTGTGATAAAATGATCGCGCACGCGTTGGTCAACACCTTTGTAATGTCCGCATAAAATGATGATGTTCTTCAACATCGACATCGAATTGGCCATCTTTTGGTTCAGCGTCTCGCCGTCGGGTGACATATAGATGATCTCGTCGTAGTCGCGCTCCGATTTTAATTTCGCGATGCAATCGTCGATCGGCTGTATCGTCATCACCATTCCCGCGCCGCCGCCAAACTGATAGTCATCGACGCTTTTCTGTTTGTTTACCGTATAATCGCGCAGGTTGTGAAAATGAACTTCAACAAGGCCTTTGTCGATCGCGCGCTTCATAATTGATGCTTCAAACGGACTCCGGAGCAAATCGGGTAAAACGGTGATAATATCTATTCGCATAGTGGCAAAGGTACTCTGAAATCTGAAATCTGCAATCTGAAATTTATTTCTGAAGGAGCTATTTCCCGCTGTACGCTATATCTTTTCCACGCTAAAGAAGCGTGAAAAAGGATGCCGCTTCCATCGGGGCTAGGGCAGTTTCATTAAATCGCAGAAATTTTTCCTTAATCTGTGGAAATCTGTGCAATCTGTGGCAAACAACTTTTAAAACTTCCAAATCAAGAATAAGAAGTAATAATTCGTGAATTCATGGCTAAAACTTTAAATTTGTACCTTAATTTTTAAAATTACACCCATGGAAAACGGAATATACGCCAAATTCAATACGCCCAAAGGCTCGATATTGGTAAAACTTACGCACGACAAAACTCCCGGAACTGTCGGAAATTTTGTGGCATTGGCAGAAGGAAATCTTGAAAACAAAGAAAAACCACAAGGCCAGCCATTTTATAACGGATTGAAATTTCACCGAGTGATCCCCGATTTTATGATCCAGGGCGGCGATCCGCAGGGAACAGGAAGCGGCGGCCCGGGTTATAAATTCGACGATGAGTTCCATCCGGAATTACGACACGATCGTCCTGGCGTTTTGTCGATGGCCAATTCAGGTCCGGGTTCAAACGGCTCGCAGTTCTTTATCACTCATATTCCGACCAACTGGCTTGATGACAAGCATACAGTTTTCGGATATGTAGTCGAAGGTCAGGATGTAGTTGACGCGGTTGCACAAGGCGATGTGATGGAAAGCGTTGAGATCATCCGCGAAGGCGAGGAAGCCAAAAACTGGAATGCGGTTGAAGCGTTCCGTACATTCGAAGGTTCACGTGAAAAAAGAATCGCGGCCGAACGCGCAGAAGCCGAAGCGAAAATGGAAAAATTAGCCGCTGGTTTTGATAAAACACCAAGCGGACTCCGATATAAAATGATCCAGAAAGGAAGCGGCAAAAAGGCCGAGAACAATAAAACCGTTTCTGTGCATTATGAAGGATCGCTGGAGAACGGTAAAGTGTTCGACAGCTCGTATTCGCGTAAAAAACCAATCGAATTCCCACTCGGACAAGGGAATGTGATCGAAGGCTGGGACGAAGGGATCGCGCTGCTTCAGGTAGGTGACAAGGCCCGTTTTGTGATTCCGTCACATCTTGGGTATGGAGCTCAGGGAGCCGGAGGAGTTATTCCGCCAAATGCAACCTTGATTTTCGATGTCGAATTGATGGATGTAAAATAAAACCTGAATTTAAAATTTTCAGGCCACAGATTCACAGATTTTTAAATATTTCAAAATCTGTGAATCTGTGGTCTTTTTTTTACGCTAATTTTGCAGAAAACGGTTATGATGCGGTATTGTGTGTTATTATTCTTACTAATGTTACTTCCGGCGTCGGCTCAGCAACACTGCGGCTATGATTTTACGTCGTATATAGTGCTGCACATTCACGAAGACGGAAAGTCTGAAAACATCAGCGGATTAAAAGTGACACTGGTAGATCGCGACGGAAATCCTGCGGTCAATACCAATAATAGCCTTAGCTGGCAACGCGCGGGTCAGACTTTAACCTTTACCGAAAATTACCAAATCGGAAGTGACGGAAAAAAAGTTGCTGAGCCAAATGAAAATAGTAAATGGTATTTTCCATACGCAAAAGACACGTATCTGTTATCGGTGACCAATGAATTCCCAGCCGATGATTACCAGGTCAGGATTGAGGACACGAGTGTGGAGCCAGTTTTTAAAACCTTGGTCGTGCCGTTGTATTCTTATAACATGTATGTTTTATGTACCGGGCAACAGGCAACGCAATTTGGCCGAAAGCTGAACAAGCCGGTCAAGATTGTATTGGAACGCGAAAAATAATTACTCGATCACAAATCCATCGGGAAGAACAACGCCTTTCTTAACGACGATAATGCCGTCTTTTACCGTAAACAAGTCCGTATTCTGATCGGTTAAGTGAGAACCGCCTTTTAGTTTTACATCATTTCCGATCCTGCAATTCTTATCCACAATTGTATTGTCAATCACACATCGTTCGCCAATGCCGATAGCGATGTCGTGCGTATCGACCATCGTATCGCTTTCGCCCATGTTCTGGTACCAGTCATTGCCCATCAGATACGAATTGGAGATTTGCGAACCTTTCCCGATCCGGCTTCTGATGCCGACTACAGATCGCACAACTTTCACAGAATCGATAATACAGCCTTCCGCAACAATCGATCGGTCGAGTACTGTTTCGCCGCTGATTTTCGTTGGCGGTAAAATCCGCGGACGCGTATAGATCCGGTTTGTGCTGTCGAATAGATTGAATTCCGGAACCGGATCGGTCAAACCCAAGTTGGCCTCAAAGAATGAATCGATATTTCCGATGTCGGTCCAATAACCATTGTATTCATAGCTATGTATTTTGTGTGTTCCGATGGCCTGCGGCAATATTTCCTTTCCGAAATCTTTGGTATCGGGATTTGACATCAACTGTATTAAAAGGTCGCGGTTGAAGATATAAATTCCCATAGACGCGAGATAAATCCGGCCTTTGTCTTTCATTTCAGAGCTAACATCTGACGACCATCCCGCCAGCTGATCGGTGGAAGGTTTTTCAATAAAAGAGGTTATTTCGCTTTCACTATTAGTCTTCAAGATGCCAAAGTCAGGCGCGTCCTTTGCGTTTACCGGCAAGGTTGCGACCGAAATAGCAGCGCCACTTTCAGCGTGCTCTTTGACCATTTCGTTGAAATCCATGTGATACAATTGGTCACCCGACAAGATCAGTGCATATTCAAATTCGTGATTCAGGAAATGCTGCATGCATTGCCGAACGGCATCGGCGGTTCCCTGATACCATGTTGCATTGTCGGGCGTCTGCTCGGCGGCCAGGATATCTACGAATGCATTGCTGAACGTACTGAAGTGGTACGTATTCTTTATGTGTTGGTTAAGTGAAGCCGAGTTGAATTGTGTCAAAACGAACATCCGCTTGATCTCGGAATTAATGCAATTCGATATCGGAATGTCGACCAGACGGTATTTTCCGGCAATTGGAACGGCAGGTTTCGAACGGCTTTCGGTCAGCGGTGCTAATCTCGAGCCTTGTCCGCCTCCAAGTATGATGGCTAAAACATTATTTTTCATAACTTATGTTTTTAACGATTCGTATATTTTAATATAATCGCCGGCAACCTTGTCCCAGGAATGGTCGATCGTCATTGCTTTTTGGCGGACGGACCCAAATTTGTCCTTTTTGGCGTAAAGCTCGACAGCGCGCGATATAGCCAATACCACGTCCTGTACCGTCACATGATCGTGGCAGATGCCAAACCCCGATTCACTTATGTCGATCACCGTATCTTTAAGTCCGCCGGTTTTACGTACAATCGGAATGGTGCCGTACCGCATCGCATACATTTGGTTCAGTCCGCAAGGTTCGACCCGCGAGGGCATCAGCAAAAAATCGGCGCCGGCATAAATCCTGTGTGCGAGTTTCTCGTCATACCCGATGAATACATTATAATTTCCAACATGATTTTTTCGTAAGGCCAACAGTTCTTCTTCGACCGCTTTTTCACCCGATCCCAAAATGAGAATGTTGATTTGATTTTTGTAATACGTAAGCGCCATCGAACAAACATCGGCCAGGATATCGGCACCTTTCTCACCGACGAGCCTTCCAATAAAGGTAAATAATGGCAGTTCGGAATCCAAATTAAACTGCGAACATAACAATTTCTTATTAGTGCTTTTGCCGGATTTTAAGTCGGTTACCGAATAATTTTCAATCATCGGGTCGGTTGCCGTATTCCAGACATCGGTGTCGATACCGTTTAAAATCCCAACGCTTTTTGAACGCTCTGCCAAAAGCAAACTTTCAAGTCCGTTTGCGGCAAGGCTAAGTTCGTCCAGGTATGATGGCGATACAGTCGTGATACGCCACGCGCATTTAATCGCCGATGCCAACGGGTTAACGATGCCGTCCCATTCGAGCAAGTTGATGCGTGAAACGTCGAATTTAGGCAACAGGTTTATTTTATCGAATCCAAACCATCCCTGATATTGTGCATTATGGATTGAGAGGATTGTCGGGACCATGTGGAAATGCTTGAAAATATCGCAACT
>JADMKR010000184.1 GCA_015478765.1 Flavobacterium sp. | reverse complement strand
GGCAAAGTGCATTCAGCCCAAACAGATGCACGATATTTTAGGTCATTACAACCGCTTCGACATTTTCGATCTGCGCGTAAATGTCGCGCCAACCCGAAAGATTACATTCATCGACAATCACGAGGAATTTGCACAACGACCTCAATCTGATATTTAATCACTATGGAAGGAAAATTTAACGACGATGTCATTGGCCGCGCCCGCGTTCGCGATACGCCCGAACTTGAAGCGTATTACCGCGAACTCGAATCACTCGGAGCCGGTGCATTGTGGACCGTCGCAAACGACATCGAGCCGTGGGAGCCGCGTAGTTCCTCGGTCGCGATGCTTTGGAAATATAGCGATCTTCGGGAACTGGTCCTGAAATCATCCGAACTTGTCACACCCGAACAGGCCGGGCGCCGCGTGGTGTATCTCGTCAATGACAAACGACGCGATGTTAGCGCTGCCGTTGGCTGGCTCTATACAGGAATCCAGGTGACACGGCCCGGCGAAAGCACATCGGCACATAAACACAAAGCATCAGCATTGCGCTTTATAATGGAAGGCGAAGGTGGTTATACGGTGGTGGATGGCAATAAAATCACCTTTGAAGTGAATGACTTTGTGATTACGCCCAATTCAACCTGGCACGAACACGGAGTCGCTGAAAACGGCAAAACCTGTATTTGGCAGGACGGCCTCGATATTCCGCTCATAAACGCGTTGGAAGCAAATGATTATGCCGTGCATGACGGTAAACAAGATTTAAACCATCCGGTTAACTACTCACCGCTAAGTTATAGTGGATCAGGCATTATACCGGCTGATGTTGTATGGGATAAGCCTTATTCGCCACTGTTTAAATATTCGTGGAAATCTGTTTATCCGGCATTGCTTGCCGCGGCCGAAGTTAATGAAGGGTCGCCATACGATGGAATTATTATGCAGTATTCAAATCCGCTTACCGGCGGCCATGTGATGCAAACAATGGGCGCCTCAATCCAACTTTTGCGCGCCGGCGAACATACGCGTGCCCATAAACATACCGGTTCATTTGTGTATCAATGTGCGAAAGGAAAAGGATATTCGGTAATCGACGGCAAACGGTTCGACTGGCAGGAACGCGACATCTTTTGCGTGCCGTCGTGGGCTTGGCACGAACACGTCAACCTTTCCGATAGCGAAGATGCCGTATTGTTTTCGTTCAATGATTTGCCGGTAATGGAGAAACTCGGACTATATCAGGAGAAAATCTATACTGAAAACAACGGTTACCAAACGGTGGAATAATTTCGTTCATTTAAAATTTGGATGGGAGCTTAATCCCGCTTTCCGTTTCAATCTGCCGATGGCAGGATTTCCACTTCAATCGGGGCTAAGGCAGCCCGCTAAAAAAAATATAATTATCTATGAAATTAGCTACCTACACAAACGGCAATTCGGAGCCAAAACTCGGTGTCGTACAAGGAGATATCATAATCGATCTCGAACATCTGGGCCAGAAAACCAATATTACATTCCCGAATTCGATGCTGGAACTTATCGACGCCGGACAGCAAGAAGTCGATCGGATCGCGAATCAACTTAAAAATGCGGCAGATAATGCGCTTGCTGCGTGCAGTATTCCGGTTGATGAAGTTACGCTGCTCGCTCCCATTCCGCGTCCGCGTAAAAACATTATCGGCATCGGTTTAAATTACACCGAACACGTGGCCGAAAGCGCCCGAACTTTGGACACCTCAAATGAACTGCCGCAGAAACCGATAATTTTCTCAAAACCGCCCACATCGGTCACCGGTACAAATTCCGAAATCATACTGAATCCCCAACTCACCCGGCAATTGGATTGGGAAGTCGAGTTGGCAGTGGTAATTGGCAAAAAGGGCAAATATGTCAAACCGGAAGACGCAATGGATTATGTTTTTGGCTACACCATCATAAACGATATCAGCGCACGCGATTGCAGGCGTTCCGGCCAATGGATCGTATCAAAAGGACAGGACACGTTTGCGCCCATGGGACCTTTTCTTATCACGAAAGATGAGATTGAAGATCCGCACAACCTGAATTTATCATTGACCGTGAATGGGGTTGAAAAGCAAAATTCCAACACAAAATTCATGTTATTCAACATCAACGCATTGATAGAAGACCTAAGTACGGTTTTCACACTCGACCCCGGGGATATTATCGCCACAGGTACGCCTGCAGGCGTTGGTGCGGGTCGGGATCCACAGGAATGGCTTCAACACGGTGATGTTGTTGAGGGAATAATCGAAGGTTTTGGAACATTACGAAATACTGTCAAAAGTCTCTAAACTGATAATAATGAGTAAAACATATAGAATCGGACAAATCGTTCCTTCATCAAACGTAACAATGGAAACCGAAATCCCGGCCATTTTCCGCGCCCGGGAAACCATCTTGCCCGAGCGGTTCACTTTTCATTCCAGCCGAATGCGGATGAAAAAAGTTACAAAGGAAGAACTCGAAGCAATGGACGCGATGAGTCTCAAGTGCGCATTGGAACTTTCAGACGCGCAGGTAGATGTTATGGGTTATGCGTGTTTGGTCGCGATTATGAGTATGGGTCGTGGCTATCATTGTGTGTCGGAGGTGAATCTGCATCAGCAAACAATACTGAACGACTCTCCTACTCCCATTGTAACCAGTGCCGGTGCACTTATCAACGGATTAAAAATTTTAGGAGCGAAAAAGGTCGCAATGATCACTCCGTACATGCGTCCACTGACGAACATGGTGGTAGATTATATCGAGCATCAGGGAATCAATGTTGTAGATTCAATTGCGCTGGAAATCCCTGACAATTTAGAGGTGGCGGCTCAAAATCCCGACAATCTTCTAGAAATCTACAAAAGGCTGGACTTAACCGGTGTTGACGTAATTGTCGCATCAGCCTGTGTGCAGATGCCTTCTCTGGCAGCCATCGATCGCTTAGAGCAAAAAGCGGGTTTGCCGGTAACCTCGGCCGCGATTTGCACTACGTTTGAGATGATGCGAAAGTTGGATATTTCAACAAAGTCGCCTATTGGTGGTACTTTGTTGTCGGGAAAATACTAATCTAGTGAGAATTGTATAAGAATGTTTTAAAATTGTGTAAGCGATTACCGTGGTGCTTTATTGAAATTTGTTGAAACGCAACTTTTAAAAAATAACACCATGGAAACTAATTACAATTCAAACAACGATTTTCAGGAAAACGAAATTGACTTAAACAACATCATTAGTATTAATTCCAACGAGGACATTGAGGATATGTTGGATTTCGATTTGGATTATGATGTGAACGAAATGTATTTCGCTTTACAAGAAGGAAATTAAGAGCTGATTTATCAGCTTTTTTTATTTTGGGGGATTTATGTAACAATTGAAGGAAATTCCATAATAAATCCATAATGCTCAATATGTACTTTAGCTAAAGTACTAACCTAAAAAACAAAAAGCTATGGCAAATAATAATCAAGGTCAGGGAAAAGTTAATCAGCAGCGCCAGCAATTCAACGACAAGCAGCAAAATTATCAAAACTCAAACCAGCGTAATCCCGACAACATCCGTGACAATACACGGGAGAAACAGTATAAAGAGCATGACCAAACGTTGACCAACGATGCTAATTATGATGTCGATACCCAAAAGATTCAGGTGGATGCTGAGTTCGACGACAAAAACCAGAACGTGGCTAAAAATGATCCGCATTCCAAAGGTAAAGACGACAATTAATCATTTCAACTAAAAAACTATGAACGGATTTTTTAAAGCATTAATTGCAGGTTGGGGAGCTAAGAAGCTCGGCGGCGGTTGTCTCGGCACTATCGTAGTATTTATAATAATATATTATCTGTTGGGCTTGTTTTAAGATAAAGGAAGCACCAGGTACATTCAAAAAAGTAAAATTATGGAAACGCATTTTGGAGGTTCAAGAGGTGGAAGCGAAAGTAAAACCACACCGCGTCAGCGTCAGTATGATGAAAAGAACCCAGACAACGCAAATACTACGGATGTAGATCACAATAATAATCCGAAGAATGATTCCGACCTCGCCTCCAAGGCCGTCGATCATCCTGAAGATGTCGATTCTAAAGTCAACACAGACATTAGAGGAACATCCAAAGATGGAAATTCTTTGACAATCGATGAGGATTTCGATGTAGATCCCAATGAGGTCGACGATAAACCATCATTTGAAAATGACAACAACTAAAAATTAATTGTTATGGAAACACAGTATAATCCATTTTGGGATGAAGAAAGTCCGGATGGGATGTTTTTACAGGACGGAAAAGATCGCAAGATCGATGATCCGGAACTGAATCAAGACTCAACATACGATCATAAAGATGAAAGTTTCGACGAATCTGATGATTTCCATAAGTATGATGATACCGACAACAGTAATGTCGATGATAACGACCCTATTGCAATCAGTAATGATCATATTAACGAGAACAGTGCAAACGAACGTCCGACATTCATTCGCACCTATGATAAAAATGCCCCGGATGACGATATAAAATCTGTCGGGAAATTTGACGGAACAATAGGAATTTAAATATCGAAGCCTTTTTTTAAAGGCTTTTTTTATGCTTTACTTTTTTTGAGAGTCGACAGCAGTTCGTCCAAACAAACCGATGCAAAGCCGGAACTGTGGTCAGACAATCCGTACGGAATTATCAATGCGCCATTGTGAATAATGGACCCACACGAATATACTACATTGGGAACGTAGCCTTCGCGCTCATCAGAATTGGGTATGATCAACGGTTCCTGAAGGCGGCCTATTTCGATCTCCGGGTTTTCCAAATCCAATAGCGAGGCGCCAATGCAGTACCGGCGCATCGGTCCCACGGCATGTGTTATAATCAGCCAACCCTCTTCAGTTTCAATAGGCGAACCACAATTTCCAATTTGTACCAACTCCCACGAACATTCAGGTTCCTGGATTTTAATAGGATCCTCCCACACATTCAGATTGTCCGAATACATCAGGTAATTATTCCATCCGTCGATTCGCGACAACATGGCAAATTTCCCATTGATCTTCCTCGGAAACAAAGCCAGATTTTTATTTTTCGCGCCGTCGCCTATTAACGGCGATGTTTTGAATTCATAAAAATCGGTGGTCTGCAATAATTTTGGCATAATATGGATGCCATCATATGCGGTATAAGTAGCATAATAAACCTTGGTGCCGTTTTCTTTTGTAAATAAAACAAAGCGCGCGTCTTCAATACCTTTGCGTTCAAAATCGGAAATTGGAAAAATAACACGGTCACTAATATCGGTATCATGCGAAAAGCAGATGCGACGATAGCTGTCCAATAGCGATAATACCAATCGGTATTCCTGAACCAGTTTTTCGTCATCGGTTTTCTTTTGATGTTCGGCAACCAGGTCCTTCAAACTCTGATAGTTAAATCGGTCAGGTAAAACTTCGTCCACCTTGTTAAGAAAATCAGCATTGATGTCGGCTTCAGCACCTTTTCTGAGAAATAACTTTTTTGGATAAACCGCTTCATGTATGGTTTCAGCCTCGTCAACGTAATTTCCGGCGGGTTGGATCGCAATGTCGTTATTCTTTCCCAAAATTCCCCGGCGGAACACAACCGAAGAAATGTGCCCTTCACCCACTGCGCGAAAACTGATGATTACACGCAATTGTCCGCTTTCCAAATTGGTCTGATCGGGATCCGGAACAATAGATGGGTTAAAGAAGGCGGCCGACTCAATTGAATATTCATGCGTAAAATAAGCACCGATAAGATATTTGCGAAAGTTACTGAGCTCATCATAGTTATATCCGGCTACGCCAATAAAATGGCGCACCTTATCGCAGTTCTTTTCAAGCTTTTCGGTGATGTTTCGATGCCGTTTGGAAAAATCCTGAAGTAAAGGAGATATCAGCGAATGAATCTGACTGTCATCCATTGCCTGAATATGCTTTATGATAAAAATGGCGCGTTCTTCGCCGTTGAAATAATATCGCGCAATTACACGACGTGGATCAGGAAATACTCGAACAGGATTTCGGTCGACGGTTAATCTCATAGTGTAGGGGTTACTGCACTAAAATACGATATAATTCCGTAGACGCAAACCCAAAAAAAATTAATAAGCCATCAACTCTTTTAAAGCCGATTCAAAACGGCCTTTTGGCAAGTATTGATCCTCGAGTGCTTTTGTAAACGGAATGGGCGAATCAAGGCTCGCAACCCGCTTAACCGGACCATCGAGATATTCAAAGCAATCTTCCATGATCATCGCCGACAAATCGCTGGCAATCCCGCCAAACAAACTATCTTCCTGCAGTATTATTACTTTACCTGTCTTTCGGACAGAATCATACACAGTCTTTTTGTCCAATGGCTGCAATGTTCTTAAATCGATCAAATCGGCAGAAATCTCCGGATTCAGATCAAGTGTCTCCATTGCCCAGTGCACGGCTGCGCCGAATGCCAAGATTGTTACATCACGACCTTCCCGCAATATGCTTGCAACGCCTAATGGCAATGTGTAATAATCGGATGGCACATCCTGATAGATGCTTCTGTAAAGCTGTTTGTGTTCAAAGAACATTACCGGATTCGGATCATTAATGGACGAATTCAGCAAACCTTTGGCATCATAGGGAAACGCTGGATAAACAACTTTTAGTCCGGGTGTTTTCGTAAACCAGGCTTCATTGGTCTGCGAGTGAAAAGGACCAGCCTGGGTTCCGCCGCCGCAAGGCATCCGCACCACGACATCGGCATTTTCATTCCATCGATAATGTACTTTTGCCAGATAATTTACAATCGGATTGAAACCTGTCGATACGAAATCGGCGAATTGCATCTCTACAATAGCTTTGTAACCATTGATCGATAACCCCATTCCGGCTGAAACGACAGCACTTTCGCAAATGGGCGTATTGATTACTCTTTCTTTGCCAAATTGTTCCACAAAACCATCGGTAATTTTAAATGCGCCGCCATATTCCGCAATATCCTGGCCCATTATTACCAGATTCTCGTGACGTTCCATCGACTGACGCAAAGAAGTGGAAATAGCGTCAATAAACCGAATGTTCTCGACTGAATCAGACGGACTAATTTCTTCGTAATCAAATGGTTTGTAAACATCATTTAATTCTGTTTCATAACTGGCGACAATCGGTTCCTCCTGATTTGCCATCTGCAAATGCTCTTCGATTTCCTTTTTTATTTCATCGCGCCAATTGGTATCAATTTCTTCACGGAGAATATTCTGTTTTAGCAGATATTTTCTGAAATTGTCCACCGGATCTTTCTCGGCCCACTGATCCATCAATTCCTGCGGGACATATTTGGTACCACTCGCCTCTTCGTGCCCGCGCATGCGGAATGTTTTGAATTCAATAAGAACCGGGCGCGGATTATGACGCATCGATGCGACGATGACCGCAAGTTCGTTGTAGATTTCAAGAATATTGTTTCCATCCAATATGTGCGATTCCATGCCGTAGCCAACGCCTTTATCGGCTAAATTTTCGCAGCGGTATTGCTCGTTGGTCGGCGTTGAAAGTCCGTACCCATTATTTTCAATTATAAATAAAACCGGTAAATCCCAAACAGACGCTATATTCAACGCCTCGTGAAAGTCGCCTTCGCTGGTTGCGCCCTCGCCCGTAAAAACAGCGGTTACTTTCTGATTTTTCTTTAGTTTGTTTGCCAATGCGATTCCGTCGGCTACGCCAAGTTGCGGACCAAGATGCGAAATCATTCCGATGATCTTGAATTCCTGCGTTCCGAAGTGAAACGAGCGGTCGCGACCCTTAGTGAAACCGGCCGCTTTTCCCTGCCATTGCGAAAACAGGCGATGCAATGGAATTCCGCGGCCTGTAAATACGCCCAGATTCCTGTGCATCGGCAAAATATATTCGTCCTGTTGCAGAACGGCGGTAATACCTACTGAGATCGCTTCCTGCCCGATTCCCGAAAACCACTTGGAAACTTTCCCCTGACGGATAAGTTTCAGCATTTTCTCTTCGATAAGCCGTGGCTTTATAAGTCGGCGATATAATTCCAGTAACTGACTGTCGGTGAGGTTTCTTCTTTCAAAGTTCATTTGGCGGGCGGGATTGTTAAAAAACTGCTCAAAAATATAAAAAATAAATAGCAAAGACTGCAAATGCCAACATTATTTCGGCTGTTAATAACTTTAAAAAATAGGTTTTGAAAATAATAATTACATTTGCAATATCAGGGTTTTAACGCGACTTTGAGTTATTAACAAAAACAATTTATATGCAAAACATTCCTAGTGTTGACTTGCGTGATTTCCTTTCGGGTGACCCGGAACGTAAACAAAAATTTGTAAATGAAATCGGAAAAGCTTTTGAAGATATTGGTTTTGTGGCCTTAAAAGGTCACTTTCTCGACGACCAACTCGTGGATGAACTCTATAGCGAGATTCGAAATTTCTTCGCACTACCTCTCGAAACCAAGTATAAATACGAAATTCCGGGAATTGGCGGGCAACGCGGCTACGTTTCTTTTGGTAAGGAACATGCAAAAGGACGCAAAGAAGGCGATTTGAAGGAGTTCTGGCACTTCGGCCAATATGTAAATGAAGATTCCAAATATGCCAACGAATATCCGGATAATGTCGAGGTGACCGAATTACCACGCTTCAACGAGGTGGGCAAAGAAGCTTATAAAATGTTGGAAAAAACTGGCGTTTATGTATTGCGGGCTTTGGCATTGCATCTTGGCCTGGACGAATTCTATTTCGACCAATACGCCTATGAAGGAAATTCAATTCTTCGACCGATTCATTATCCGCCAATTACGACCGAACCTGAAAATGCCATAAGGGCTGCCGCTCATGGCGATATCAATTTAATTACGCTGTTGATGGGTGCGCAAGGCCGCGGTCTGCAGGTCCAAAATCACAATGGTGAATGGATTGATGCCATTGCTGAACCGGATGAACTCGTCATCAATGTTGGGGATATGTTGTCGCGACATACCAATAACCGTCTGAAATCAACCATTCATCAAGTGGTCAATCCGCCTCGTGAATTATGGGGAACTTCGCGGTATTCGGTACCGTTTTTCATGCATCCGGTAAGCGATATGAAACTTGATTGCCTCGAAAATTGCATCGATGAAGAAAATCCGAAATTATACGATGACATTACCGCTGGAGAATTTCTTCACGAAAGACTGGTAGATTTAGGACTTATCAAAAAATAATATGATCTTTATAAGGTGAAAGACATTGGGTTTTCCCCGATGTCTTTTGTTTTTCAGCAAATCGACATTTACATTATGGCTAAGAAACTGACCGATTTAAGCGACCTGGACGGATTCGTTTTTTCGACCAACAAGGACTTTGAATTTGAATCCGACGATTCGACCGCAATCTCCCCAGAACCCCGACATCAGAAGTTAGAGGCACATCTGGATCGGAAAAACCGCGGTGGCAAAGTTGCCACTATCATACGGGGATTCGAAGGTTCGGAAGAAGATCTGAAGAATCTCGGAAAAATGTTGAAAACAAAATGCGGCGTGGGCGGCGCCGTCAAAGATGGCGAGATCATAATTCAGGGAAACTTCCGCGACAAGATAATGCAATTATTAAAAGATGAAGGCTATCCGGTGAAACGTGTCGGAGGCTGATCAAATAAAACTAAAACATGGAAATAAAATCATCCGAATTAATCCTGAACCCCGACGGCAGTGTCTATCACTTGAACCTTCGCCCCGAACATATCGCCCACGATATCATTTTTGTAGGCGATCAGAACCGCGTGGAAAAAATAACCAAACATTTCAGCAGTATTGAATATTCGACACAGAAGCGCGAATTTAAAACGCAAACCGGCATCTACAAAGGAAAAAGAATGAGCGTGATGTCGACCGGTATTGGGCCCGATAACATTGATATTGTGATGAACGAACTCGACGCTTTGGTGAATATCGATCTGCAAACGCGGATGCCAAAAGAGGAAACCACGCAATTAAACATCATCCGCATCGGTACATCGGGATCACTCCAGGCAGATATTCCGGTAGACAGTTTTGTGATGTCTAGTTTCGGACTTGGCCTTGATAACATGTTGCGCTCCTATAATATCGATTCGATATCCAATACCGAAATAGAGCAGGCGTTCATCGACCATACGAATTGGGATGCGAGAAAAGGCCGGCCATACGTGATTGGATGTTCCGAAAAATTGGCAGCCATGATAGCCGGGCCTGAAATGCATCAGGGAATCACCGCGACGGCAGGAGGTTTTTACGGGCCACAGGGCCGAGTTCTTCGGCTGTCGATTCAGGATGAAGCACTGAATTCGAAAATGGACAATTTCAAATACATGGATCATCGGATCACCAACCTCGAGATGGAAACTGGTGCCATTTATGGTTTGTCGGCGCTTCTCGGTCATAACGCCTTATCGCTGAATGCCATCATTGCAAACCGCGCATCGGGAACATTTAGCGCCGATCCCTATTTTGCAGTAGATAAGCTGATTGAATACGCCCTGGATAAATTAGCCCAACAATAAAATTATGGATACATTGAAAATTGCCGGTGTTCCTGAACATTTTAATTTGCCTTGGAAACTGGCCCTTGAAAACCAAGAATTTGCCGATGTAGGAATTGATCTATATTGGACCGATGTTCCGGAAGGCACGGGAAAACTTTGTCAAATGTTGCGCGATGCCGAAACGGATGTGGCCGTTATTCTAACAGAAGGCATCATAAAAGACATCCTTAACGGAAATCCGTCCAAAATCGTACAGGTATATGTTGAAAGCCCTCTTATTTGGGGAATACATGTCGATGCAAACTCCCAATTTCAGACGATTGAGGATCTCAAGGAGGCTAAGGTCGCTATCAGCCGGCCCGGTTCAGGATCACAACTAATGGCATTTGTAAACGCGGCCAATCAGAATTGGAAAACCGATACGCTCCAATTTGAAACCGTACATACGATTGACGGCGCTGTAACCGCGTTAAGCAATGGTACGGCCGACTATTTCATGTGGGAGCGGTTTATGACAAAGCCGCTGGTAGATTCGGGTGTTTTTAGGCGCCTTGGTGATTGCCTCACGCCTTGGCCGAGCTTCGTGATTGCGGTCAGGAATGAAATTCTTCTGCAGAAACCGGATTTGATTAGACAAATGCTCGATATTATAAATAAAAAAACGTCTTCGTTTAAAGAAATTCCCGAGATCAGTAATGAGATTGCAGCGCGTTTTGGACAGAAACCAAGCGATGTAACCGAATGGTTGTCACTCACCGAATGGTCGCAGCAAATTCCCGATGAAGCCCTGTTAAACATAATTCAAAATCAACTGCTACAGCTTAAGGTTATTGATAAAAAGGGTACTTTTGCTGAGATCGTTCACAGCTAAAATGCGTCGGCCGCAAGTTTCCGGATGGTAAAACTAAGTGAGATTCAGTATCGAAAAGCATTCGACAAGCTGCAGGTTAAGAAACCATGGGATATGGTTATCATTTTCCTGTTGAATCTACTGATTGCCATCCCGATTTTCATCATCATCCATCAGAATACGATTGATCCGCAATGGCCTTATCAGGTGGATCGGATTTTCCTGTTTATTCTGTTGTTAGTAGTCATCCAGCTAATTTTGCGTTTGCTACGGCGAATCATCATTATTTGCATAGCACTTTATCTTCTGGCGCTGGCTTACGGCAGCATTGTTGACGAATATGGATTCAACAGCGTATATGAAGATTATCGGTACATGATTTATGCGATGATCGACAATCCCAATCCGCAGGATATAATCATCTCCCGATTACTTCCTTTTCCAAACAAAAGCAAAATCATCAAGGCGGTCGAATACGACAATCCGCGGGTGCGGAATTTTGCCATCACGGCTACTGCCAAAAATTTTCGCGATGTTAAAGGCTATGGCGAATACAGCACGCTGATTCAGTGTTTTGCTGTTTTTAAAGAAGTAAACGGACGGTGGAACTACGTCAGCGATCCCAAAGGCAGGGAATATATTGCAAAAGCAACTGAATCTTTGGCCCACTTTTCGGGCGATTGTGATGACCATGCCATTATGATGGTTGCCGCCGTAAAATCTATCGGCGGTATTCCGCGACTGATCCACACAGGCGGTCATATATATCCTGAAATCCTCATCGGTAATAAAAATGATTTGGAAACCATCAACTACCTGATCAAAAAAGTGCTTTTTGTAGAAGAAAGTGCCGGTAAAACCTTGCACTATCATATCGATGAACGCGGACAGGTATGGTTAAATCTTGATTATACTGCGAAATACCCGGGCGGTCCATTCCTTCGCGAGGAGATACTTGGTGCGCTTACCCTTAACTGATTTATTGCTCAACTCCTTCACCTTTTTTATATATTAGCTGCCAATTCCAACATTTATGAAAAAAGTAATCTGCATTCTTTTACTTCTGCCAATATTTGCTGCCGCACAAGACGATCCAGCACCCATTAAAAACAATGAGTTCAGAATAGATGTACTTTCGATTGTCGCATTTTCGAAGCTGAATGTTAGTTACGAACGCTTTCTAAATAAGGATTTCTCAATCGGAGTTACCGTTGGTTATTCTGACAGCAAAAAAATAAATGACGATTTCGATAGCGGGTACCGCAGTACACTTCCGAAATACGAAGTTTTACCATTTGTGCGATATAACTTGTCAAAAGGTCAGCAACGTTTCTATTTTGCCGAAATATTTGCATCTGCCAACGCCGGTGATTTTCGTGAAACCGTACGTTTGACCAATGAAACCGGCAACGGCTACTATACTATTCAGAAAGATGACTATTTCGACATTGCACTGGGTGGTGCGCTCGGTTATAAAATGTACTTTAATGATAAGTTTGCAGCCGAGTTTTTAGTGGGCTTCGGAACGAACTTGCTCGACAGGGATAAAAGCCCGGATGTTGTTTCACGCGTTGGCTTAAGTGTAGGATACAGATTTTAATAATAAAGTAATTATGTTCAAGAAAATATATTTAGTGTCTTTGTTTGCCTTACTTGCTTTTGGCTGCAATACAAATGACGACGGTTTCTACAACGAATCCAATATAGAAGCGGCCAATCTTGTCGAGATTGAGACTCAGGGAAATTATACGATTGATAACGTATTGTATGTTCGGGCACTGGTTCCCCGGTTAGTGAATGAAATCGGACAATCAAATCTTCTGGATGTTCGCCAAACCACCGGAAATGCTGAACGTTTTGTGTTTTCCTTTCTTCTTGAACGGAAACAAAATGACGGCAGTTGGCAGTATGTCGAACTCCAAAACCGTTTTGTGGCCGATCACGGAATTGCCGATGCAGGTTCGTTTATCCTCGCCGGACTTCAATATGATGCGGTGGCGGAAGAATACTACTTTCGGGGCGGACTTCGTCTTACAGAAAGCGGAGAACACCGACTGAGTTTTGGCTATAACAGTACATCTACTGATAAGGTTGAATTACGTTCTGAAAGTCCGGGGAATCACTTGCGTCTTAATATTGCAAGTACGGTCAATGGTCTCGATAGTGCCGGTTACTTTAATTTCATTGTTGAATAATTACCATTGTATTGGTAATATTCCATGCTTTTGCAGATACTTATTTGCCTGGCTGAAGTGTGCACACGAGAACCACAACTTCTGGTTCGCGCTCAATGGCGATGGGTGGCCCGATTCCAGTACGCAGTGTCGTGTTCTATCTATAAATTTTCCTTTTTTCTTGGCGTAGCTTCCCCACAGCATGAATACGATGAATTCTCGACGTTCAGAAATTATTTTGATGACCGCATCGGTGAATTCTTCCCAGCCTTTTTTCGAATGGCTTCCGGCCGAATTTTCACGGACACTGAGAACTGAATTCAGCAGCAATACACCCTGATCTGCCCAGCGTTCTAAATTCCCCGAAGTAGGAAGCGAAGATCCTGTATCATTTGAAATTTCGATAAAAATATTCCTGAGCGACGGTGGAAACTTTATGCCATCGTTTACCGAAAAACACAAGCCATGCGCCTGCCCGGGGCCGTGATATGGATCCTGCCCTATTATCACAACTTTGACACTATCGAAACTGCATCGGTCAAAAGCAGCGAAAATTTGCTCTTTCGGCGGGTAGCAGGTGTAGTTTTCATATTCGGTATCCACAAAATCTGAAAGCGATTTAAAATACGGTTTTGAGAATTCATCCGAAAGTCTTTCATTCCACGACGATTCGAGCGGTGGCAGCATAATGGAGAGTTTTTCAAATATAACAAATCCTTATAAGCGGCGATCACCGAGCTGGCCGATTTTTAGCTAAATTTGCATATAAAATTGCATCCACATTAATGACCACCATAACTGAAAAAACGTTGCAGGATCTGCAATTTCCCACTATATTAGAAACCATCTCGAACTTGTGCAATACCGAGGCGGGACAGGAAAAGTCGCTTCAGATAAAGCCATTTCGCGATAAAGAATCGTTGATGGCTGCACTGCATGAAACATCAGAATATGTTTCTTCTTACCAAAACAACAATGCTATTCCCAATCATGGTTTCGAGTCCATTGCGTACGAAGTTAAATTTCTTGGTATCGAAGACAGCTTTTTGGAATCGACCGGTTTTCGGAAAATTGCCACCATATCGGAAACCGTAAATACCTTGTTGCTTTTCTTTAAAAAGTTTGACGACTATTATCCTCAGTTGAGCACAAAGGCTGCTGCCGTTGAATATACCCAGGACATTATTAGACAGATCGATGCCATTGTCGATAAATATGGTGAGATTAAAGACGCTGCGTCGCCTGCTCTGGAAGGCATCCGGCGCGATATGAATGGTGTCCGGATCAAGGTCAACCAGAGTTTTGGCGCAGCACTGACCAATTATCATTCGCAAGGCTTTCTGGACGATATAAAAGAAAGCTTTGTTCAGAATCGGCGTGTTTTGGCTGTGCTGAACATGTATCGCCGCAAAGTTAAAGGTTCTATCCTTGGGAGTTCGAAAACCGGGAGCATCGCCTACATTGAACCCGAGGCAACATTGAAGTATTCCCGGGAATTGAGTAATCTGGAATACGAGGAGAAGGAAGAAATACGCCGCATACTCAAGCAACTTTCCAATAAAATCAGGCCTTATCTTCCGTTACTGGTACAGTATCAGGATTATTTGGGTGATATCGATGTCATTGCTGCCAAGGCAAAATATGCCAATAAAATAAACGGCATCATGCCGACGATCAGCGACGAACGGCGTCTGTATTTTCGTGATGCTTACCATCCAATTTTGTATTTGACCAACAAAGCGAAGAAAGAGAAAACTTATCCGCAAACACTGGAATTGACGCAGGATAACCGAATAATAGTGATTTCAGGGCCCAATGCAGGCGGTAAGACGATTTCATTAAAGACGGTCGGTTTACTTCAGCTGATGCTTCAAAGCGGCATGTTGATTCCGGTACACGAACGCAGTGAAACTTTTCTATTTGATCGGATTCTGACGGATATCGGTGACAACCAATCGATTGAAAATCATTTGAGTACGTATAGCTACCGCCTCAAAAACATGAATTACTTTCTGAAAAAGTGCAATGCACGGACATTATTCCTCATCGACGAATTTGGAACCGGTTCCGATCCTGAACTTGGCGGCGCTTTGGCAGAAATCTTCCTTGAGGAGTTCTATCATAGGGAAGCATTCGGAATCATAACGACACATTATTCGAATTTGAAGATACTGGCGAACGAACTTCCACATGCATCCAACGGCAACATGCTGTTCGATGAAAAAACCCTTGAACCGTTATATAAACTAATCATTGGCCAGGCCGGAAGTTCATTTACTTTTGAAGTTGCTCAGAAAAATGGTATCCCGTTCGGTTTGATCAACAGGGCAAAAAAGAAGATTGAAGTTGGCAAAGTTCGCTTCGACAAAACGATTGCCACATTGCAAAAGGAACGGTCCAAGCTCGAAAAAACATCCCAAACGCTTAAGGAGGAAGAAATCCGCGCCCGGGAAGAGGGAAAAAAGCTGGAGACTACCAATATAAAAATTAAGCAAAAACTGGAGAGTTATCAGGAACTGTATGACAGCAATCAGAAGGCGATTTACCTCGGTCAAAAATTGGAAGATTTGGCCGATAAGTATTATAACAACAAGAACAAAAAGGAACTCATCGGCGAACTCCTCCGGATTGTGGAGATAGAAAATTCGAAGCGAAAAAAGAGCACGCCGGTTGAAAAGAAAATTACTGAACAAAAGAAAAAGGAACTTATTAAAGAAGTGACGGTACATGTCGAGGAAATTCGGCAGGAAAAGAAGGAAAAGAAGATCAAAGCTATAGCCGCTCCCAAACCAAAAGCAGTTTTGAAAGTGGGCGATCGGGTGCGTATGATCGACGGAAAGGCGATTGGCAGCATCGACATGATAGAAAAAAACAAAGCAACTGTGAATTATGGCCTTTTCACGTCTAAAGTCAGTATGGACGAATTGGAATTGGTCGAAGCAAAAAAATAATATGGAACTAAGCGAATTGCCTGCAGGAAAAAAGATAGTGTTATTTGACGGCGTTTGCAATCTTTGCAATTCATCGGTACGATATATTATAAATCGTGATAAGAAGGATGTATTCCGATTTGCGGCGTTGCAATCGGACATCGGGCAAAAAATTCTGCGACACATTGGCGCCGATGAAAAATACACCGACAGTATCGTATTGTATGAGCCCGGGCAGGCCTATTATTACAAATCGTCAGCGGCAATCGAGATCGCTAAGCATTTGGGAAGTATTCACAGTATTGGCATTATTTTCAAACTGATACCGTCATTTCTACGCAACCCGATTTACGACTATGTGGCGCGCAATCGCTATAAATGGTACGGAAAAACAGACGAATGCGCGATACCCACTCCCCGACTCCAAAAGAAATTTCTATCGTAACTCGGGTAAATCTGCAGGATCGTGGAGCTTGTTTACCGATTTGGCGACTATGGCCGCCACGGTAGCATCACTGGTGACGTTGACCATTGTTCGAATCATATCCAGCGGTCGGTCGATAGCAAATATCAATGCCAATCCGGCTTCAGGAATTCCCGCCTGACCCAATACAATGACAAGCATCACCATGCCCGCGCTTGGTACGGCGGCAGATCCGATTGATGCTAATGTTGCTGTAACGATAATCATCAACTGAGTGGCAAGATCCAATTCCATTCCCATTGCCTGAGCTATAAAAATCGCAGCGACAGCTTGGTATAAACTGGTTCCGTCCATATTGACGGTTGCACCCAGTGGTAATACGAAGCTTGATACTTCCTCATCAACACCTAAATGTTCGGTGACGCGTTCCATGGTTACCGGCAAGGTAGCAGCACTGGAACTGGTCGAAAAAGCCAATAATTGCGCAGGCATAATGGCCGAAAAGAACCGTTTTGGCGACACTTTCGCAAATATTATCAGCAATGCCGGATACAATATAAATATCATTATAAGAAGGCCCAGCACAACCGTCAGCGCGTAGACCAACAAAGCCTGAAGCGTTGTAAAATCGGGTATTTCGACCATTAACGCAGCCATTAACGCAAATACGCCAATTGGAGCTGCCATCATGATGATATCGATAATTTTCAAGATCACATCATTGAAGCCTTTAAAGAAATTACTGACAGGCGCTGCTTTTTCGGGATCGATCAGAATCAAACCGATACCAATGAGGATAGCAAACAAAATTACCTGCAACATACTGGCGTTATCGGTCATCGCGAAAAATACATTTTCGGGCACTATGTCAACCAGCGGTTGTAAAGGTCCCTGATTCTTAGCCGATTCGGCAAGTTGAATTTTTTGCGCGGCATCTCCTGCGAAATTTGTCAGGAGCGACTGGCGTGATTCTTCATTTATGTAACTTCCGGGACTGACAACATTGGCCAATAGGAGTCCGAGTGAAACCGCACATATCGTAGTAAATAAATAAAGTACAATGGTGCGGCCTCCAAGTTTCGACAGTTTCGATATATCTTTTAAATCGGCCAAGCCGTTGATAAGCGACACTACGATAAGTGGCACCGCTATCATTTTCAGCAAATTAATGAAAATAGTTCCAAAGGGCTTTACCCAGTCGGCTACCAATTCTGATTGACCAATATTTTTCATCAAATATCCAAATACCAGTCCGGCAACCATTCCAATAAGGATTTTCCAATGTAACGCTATTCTCATTATTTATAAAGTTTATTAAGTAGATAAAAGTCGGCCAAAACGATCGCCGCCATTGCTTCAACAATAGGAACTGCGCGTGGAACAACACAGGCATCATGCCGCCCTCTGCCCTTCATAGGTACGAGTTGGCCATCAGCATTCAGAGATCGGAAGAGCACACGAACTCC
>JADMKR010000183.1 GCA_015478765.1 Flavobacterium sp. | reverse complement strand
ACCATTAAGACCTATAAGACTCAACGAACTTAACGCACTTAATGGTTCAAAAAATTCAAGACCCGAGCGTAGCGAACAGACGAAGTAATTCGTGGCAAAAAAAACACCTGAAGTCCACTAGACGTCCTCCTTTTAATTTCAAATGTAGCAGAAAATCCGCACATCACTCGACTAAAAATACTGATGCTCAATAAGTAACACCCCCTGCCGAATAATATTTTTTTATACTTTTATTTCAAAACTATACAATGGCCAAACTAACCTCACCAATAAAAATAAAAGGCACCCTTGGCGGACTAACATTTTTCAACCTCAGTAACGACGAAGAAACAATCGTTCGTGAAAAAGGCAAAACCGGTGTCAAAACCAGTCGGTTCATGACCGACCCGGTTTTTACAAACGCCCGTAATCATGGAAAAGAATGGGGAGAAGCGTCACGGTTTGCCCGGATCTTGTGCCGGCTGGGCAAGCACTTTTTTGACCACGCAAAAGAGGGAAGTTTTGCAGGTAGGGCAAATAAGCTAATGTTTGATGTTATGCAATACGATACGATTAATGCCCGTGGAAGCCGCAGTGTTGTAAGTGGGCTCCAGACTCAGAATGGAAAGGAAGAATTAATCGGATTTGAAGGCAACCGCAACAGGCCGTTACCCCAAGTACTGATAACGAAATACAAACTGATAAACGATCAGCTAACGATCGTCTTTCATGATACCTCGCAAGAACTTAACTGGCCTGAAAATGCCACCCATGCCCATTTTGCTATGGCAACCGCATTTTGGAACCCCGCAATGGGTCATCGCTTCATAATGTTATCTAATGAAGAAGTGGTCACGCCTTCTCAAAAAACAGTTATTACATTACACCCAATACAACAGGAAACAAATCAAGAGCAGATGACCGCCGATCCAGCCGACTCTTTAAAAATTCATTTTCTGTTTATAGGATTTGCAATCCTGACTAACAAAAACTACAAACTGCTCCACCGAAAGTATAATACAGCTACAATCATCGCCTGCGATGGCATTACAGAAAAGTCGGTAGGTCTGCCCCTCCCCGAAGTAAATTTTTTCTTCTCAACCCCACCCAATTCTTTATAGGCAATTAATGGGATTTGGAATCTGGAATTTCAAATTTGAATTGGACATTCACAGTCAGCCCCCAAAAATCGTCCACCATAGTATTTTCAAATCGCCCCAAAACGTTCTTTTATAATAATATTCGAGATTCATCTTTACCTTATCGGGAAAAATTACAGTATCATTATATGAATGCGGGTCACTTTGGGCGGCGAGAAGCTGTTCTTCATTTTTATATTTAATTGATGCCAGGCTTGTGATTCCGGGCCGCAGTTCCAATATTTTACGATCCTCGCCTTGCAAATTATCATAATATCCGGGAATGTCGGGACGCGGACCCACCATGCTCATGTCGCCCACCAGCACATTAAACAGCTGAGGCAACTCGTCGAGCTTTGAACGGCGCAAAAAGTTTGAAAAAGAATTTATATCGCCTGTCGTCGGATGTAATGTGCGGAATTTGTAAATAGTGAAAATTTGGCCATGGCGGCCAACGCGTGTCTGCAAAAACAAACCGGTGGAAGAAGTGGCTAGCGACGCAAGAATGTAAATCAGAAAAAGCAACCAACTGAGCGCTGCGATTAATATCGCCGAAACTACGAAATCAAATAACCGCTTAATCATAGTCTGATTTTTTACCGATCGGTGTCAGGTTCCCGGAATTGCAATGACCTTCTCTTTGAAACGATGAAAAACAACCGAGTCATCGCCAATGTTTTTGTCAAGTACCATTCCCGCGGCGATTTTATTACGACTTCCTACCGATATACCTGGAATGGTGGCACTGTTGATGCCAAACAAATTTTCATCGCCCACCGAGGTGAAACCCGAAAAACAAACATTGGGCGTGATGAAATTATGTGACCCCAACCTTGTATCGTGACCAATGCTTGCGCGGGCATTGATCAGTGTGAAATCACCTACTGCTACGTTAGGGCCTATATTGACAAATGGTGCGATAATTACGCCCCTGCCAATTTTTGCCGTCGGCGATACATAAGCAGCGGAATGTATAAATGTCATAAACTGGGCACCCTCCAGCACAAATCGGTTTACGATAGGCTTTCGATACGCAATGTTCGCTATCGCGATAATATAATGTTTGTCTCTATCAATTTGATGTTCTTTGATCGTACCCAAATAAGGTGCGCCAAACAAATACTGATTATAACTGTCGGGGTTGTCGTCAATAAATCCTATAACCGTGTAATCTTCCGATTCTCTCTTTACATGTGTCAGCCGAAGGTATTCATCAACTTCAGCGGCATGACCACCTGCACCTATTACAATAATTTCCTTCATAATTTCCTTATTTGGCTGTGTAGCCGCCATCGACGATTATATTCGTACCCGTTATCCAACGCGAAGCATCCGAAAGTAAAAAAACCGCCGTATTGGCAATATCTTCAGGCTTGCCTAATCCTAACGGATGATAGCTTGTAACGCGCTCCAGTGCTTCTTCATCCTGCGAATATACCGCATTGCTGCTCATCGGTGTAACAACAACACCGGGCGAGATGCAGTTTACCCGCACTTTTTTTGGTGCAAGTTCAAGAGCCATCGACTTCGAACCGGCAACCAGCGCGCCTTTGGTAAGACTATAGATTGTTTTACCAACTTCGCCAACAACTCCCATTACCGAAGTTAGAAAGATGATGCTGGCACCTTCCTCGGTGAGGAACGCGGGTTTAGTAAGGTTTTTACTCAGTTGGATTCCCGCATGGACATTGGTCAGGAAATATTGCTCAAGTTTTGCAGGCGTGATACTGCGCAATGGCAGTGCTGTGGATATTCCGGCGCAATGCACAATTCCGTGGATTTTACCGAAAGTTGTATTTAAATCCTTAAGCACATCGGCTGTTGCTTCAAAATCGGTTAGGTCGGTTGCGCAAATTTGATGAGCCGCCGATTTATTCATCATCTCAAGTGTTTCGGCCAGTTTATCCTTATTTCGGCCTATCAACAGTACGCGTGCACCCATACTGCCACAGGTGATCGCGCATTGTCTGCCTATGCCCGATGACGCTCCTGTTATGACAATGTTTTTGCCCGTGAGCTGAAAAGCATTTTGATGTTGCATTATGTTACTACTAAATTGCTGATTTGACAATCGTGCGTCGTCAATAGTGCGGTTGCCCA
>JADMKR010000182.1 GCA_015478765.1 Flavobacterium sp. | reverse complement strand
CAAGCATTTCAGTTTTCTGCAATCGCGGCACCAGCGGCATTGATGGTAGTACTTCGACTGCAGTGGGCGCGGCTGTGGCCTCCGCAAAACCGACTTTATTGATTACGGGTGATATCGGCTTTCTTTATGACAGCAACGGATTGTGGAATACATATATTCCGAGGAATTTCAAGATTATCGTTATAAACAATGGCGGCGGCGGAATCTTCCGGATATTGCCCGGTCATCAGGAAAATCCGGTTTTCAATACTTTTTTTGAAACCGCTCATTGCCTGACGGCTGAACATTTGGCGAAAATGTTCGGATTCAGCTATCATACGGCGGGAAATGTACGCGTTCTAGAGAAATCGGTGTCGGCTTTTTGGGCAGAGGATGGTCCGTCCATACTCGAGATTTTCACACCAACGAATGTAAACGACAAAGTGCTGCACGATTATTTTGCGGCATTGGCGTAAGCATTTGGGCACTTAAATATTTTGTAATCCGTACATTTGCGGCTAAACGACAGTGATGATAGAAATAGGAAAATTCAATACACTTACCATTTTGCGCGATACAAAGGTTGGCTTGTTCCTGGGCAATGGCAACGAAGCGGAGGATATTCTCCTTCCGAACAAATACGTTCCGCAACAGTTCGAAATTGGCGACGAAATGACGGTTTTTGTATATCTCGACCACGAGCAGCGACCGGTGGCGACTACATTGGAACCCTATATTCTATTGAACGAATTCGCACTGTTGAGGGTTAATTATACAAATCAGGTGGGCGCCTTTCTCGATTGGGGAATGGAAAAAGATATATTGGTTCCATTTCGGGAGCAGGCACGACCGATGGAAAAGGGCAAACGTTATCTCGTTTATTTATACATGGATGAAAAAACGAAGCGATTGGTGGCGTCAAGCAAAATCAACCAATTTCTGGACAATGAGAATATCACCGTGGAAAGCGGGGAGGAGGTCGATTTGATCGTGTCACACATTACCGATATCGGTATCAATGTCATCATAAACGAAAAGCACAAAGGACTTTTATACAAAGATGAAGTCTATGACGATAGCATCAGAACCGGTGATCGCCTGCGCGGTTTTATCAAAGCAATCCGGCCTGACAATAAAATCGATGTTTCGCTGCAAATACCGGGTTATGCCAATGTCGAACCCAACGCTGAAATAATCCTGAACGAATTGCGCGCCAGCCGCGGATTTTTACGGTTAAACGACGACAGCCATCCCGAAGATATCAAAACGGTACTTAAGATGAGCAAAAAGACTTTCAAAAAAGCGATTGGCGCACTATACCGTGACAAGCTGATTGAAATAAAAGATGACGGAATCTATCTCGTCAAAGATTAATACCGACGTATGTGTCGGTATTTTTTTATTCAATGTTTAAGTAAGTCGCTTATACTTTTAGGCTCTTTTTGGTTTCTTCCAATAAAGCATTGCGATGCACCAAAACCGAAATGGCTTTTAACTTCATATACGGTACGCTCATATATATGTAGCCGCCATGGGTTCCGTCGGTTCCCCATGAATTTTTGACCTTGTAATAGGTATTTCCCTTCTGATCTTTGGCTTTGCCCACAATGTGCATCAGATGATCATCGGTGGTGTTGAAATTTTCAAACTCCGATTGGCGCAGGGACGTAGTTATTTCTTTTTCTTTTTTTATTTCGGTCAGGATCGTTTTTTCATCAGCTTTATTTTCGGGAATCACCGCAATGCCATTTTTGTCTGAAAACGTATCTTCGCTCACATCGGCGTCGAGTGCCAATGTATATCCGCTGGAAAGCGCATTATCGATATTCTGTATAAATTCATCCAATGCTACATTGTAAAAACTGCCGTTCGAAAAATTATCGGGTACATCCAATACAAATTGAGAATGATACGGCACATGCGCAAACGAGGTTATTGTCACATAATCATCGAGATTGAGCCGCGTTTGCCGCAGGAAACTTTCGGGCGTGTACTTCTTTCCTTGATAAGTAAATTCGGTGATGTCTTTGCCCAAATGCTTATCAAGTGTCATTTCCACCTGATCTTTCCAGGTAGCTGACGGTTTTTTTGCATTTGCCTTCACGATTTCTTCCAGCTCGGCCACCAATTTCGAATGATCGTGCTTGGTTTGGCCATCCTGTAATCCGGGATAAGCCTCAACTGGGACCAATCCGAATTCCCGCGCGCTGTTGATCACATCGTGGTTCAGGCCTCCTTCGCCAAATTGTGCATTTCCCTGGCGCATTATATAGGTGTATGCTTTTTTGGGATAGGTGTGGCGTACGTTGTACATTTCGGAAAGATCGATATTCTTTCCCGTTATGCGCAGTATTTCGGCCTCTAGAAATGATGTTGAAGAGTAGCTCCAGCAAGTGCCGGTTTTTCCCTGTGAAAGTATGGGAAAGCATTTGATTTCAGTAATCGTTTGGAATTCATAAGCTTGAGCAAAACCTGAAAACCCTGTCAGGACGAAGGCCACTCCGTATATAAACTGTTTCATTGTATTGTAATGTTGGTTGGGCGAATTATATAAAAAATCGCTTATTTTTACGCTAAAATATATAATTTATATCAGAATGGTTTGGACTACGGTTAAAGAATTTGAAGATATTACTTATAAAAAGTGCAACGGTGTCGCCAGGATAGCTTTTAACCGACCGGAGGTGCGAAATGCTTTCCGTCCGAAAACCACCAGCGAACTCTACCAGGCATTTTACGATGCGCAGGAAGATACATCGATTGGCGTCGTATTATTGTCGGCTGAAGGACCGTCGCCCAAGGATGGAGTGTATTCATTCTGCAGCGGTGGCGATCAAAAAGCGCGCGGTCATCAGGGATACGTTGGCGAGGATGGCATGCATCGGCTAAATATTCTGGAGGTTCAACGACTAATTCGGTTTATGCCCAAAGCTGTAATTGCGGTAGTGCCCGGTTGGGCAGTCGGCGGCGGACATAGTCTGCATGTGGTTTGCGACCTTACTTTGGCTAGCAAAGAACACGCTATTTTTAAACAAACCGATGCTGATGTGACCAGTTTTGATGGCGGCTATGGTTCGGCTTACCTTGCTAAAATGGTCGGACAAAAGAAAGCACGGGAAATTTTCTTTCTGGGGCGAAATTACTCGGCGCAGGAAGCTTTTGAGATGGGAATGGTGAATGCTGTTGTCCCGCACGATCAACTGGAAGATACGGCCTATGAATGGGCACAGGAGATTTTGG
>JADMKR010000181.1 GCA_015478765.1 Flavobacterium sp. | reverse complement strand
TAATCGTAAACGGTTTCAGCAAGGACGTTTTAAACAAATTACCGATGGAATTCGCCGTCGAAGCGCAGAAATTGCTGGAGATTTCGTTGGAGGGAAGTGTGGGTTAGAACGTTTAAAGTTTAAGGTTTAAAGTTGGAGAAAAAATGCGGACAATTTTATCTCCTTACTTTGATTCATAAAAATTAGAAATTGGCGACAATTAGCAAGTTTGAAGATTTAGAAATCTGGATGGAAGCTCGAAGATTATCGAATGAGATTTTTCATTTAATGAGTGAAGCAGAAAATTTTCATAATGATTATCGCTTTCGTTCTCAGATCCTTGCCGCCGCCGGTTCAATAATGGACAATATTGCAGAGGGATTTGAACGTAATGGAAATGTGGAATTTAGACAATTTTTATCGATCGCAAAAGGATCAGCAGGGGAAGTACGATCTCAGCTTTACCGAGCGCTCGATTTTAATTATATAGAATAGCAAAAATTTATAGAACTAAAGGAAGGCTACGAAAAGTTAAGCGGAAAAATAAACAACTTTATATTATATCTAAACAAAAAAGACTTTAAAGGCACAAAGTTCCAATAGCAGGCAACTTTAAACTTTAAACCTTAAACAAAATTAACATGCTATCAATAAAAAACCTCCACGCATCAATAGACGATAAAGAAATCCTACGCGGAATAAACCTCGAAGTGAAAGCTGGCGAAGTCCACGCGATCATGGGACCTAATGGTTCCGGGAAAAGTACGCTGGCGGCGGTAATTGCCGGTAATGAAACTTTTGATGTCACCGAAGGCACAATTTCATTAGACAACGAAGATCTATCCGATTTGGCTCCGGAAGAACGCGCTCACAAAGGTGTTTTTCTTTCGTTCCAATATCCGGTGGAAATACCAGGAGTTTCGGTGACCAATTTTATGCGGACGGCCATCAACGAATCGCGAAAAGCACAAGGCCTTGAAGAAATGCCGGCCAATGTAATGCTGAAAACCATCCGCGAAAAATCGGAGTTGCTGGAGATCGACCGTAAATTTTTATCGCGTTCATTAAACGAAGGTTTTTCCGGCGGTGAGAAAAAGCGAAATGAGATTTTCCAGATGGCGATGCTCGAACCAAAACTCGCAATCCTTGACGAAACCGATTCAGGATTGGATATTGACGCATTGCGAATCGTCGCCAACGGCGTCAACAAACTAAAAAGTCAGGACAACGCAATCGTTGTGATCACGCACTATCAGCGCTTACTGGATTATATCGTACCTGATTTCGTACATGTTTTGTACAACGGCCAAATCGTAAAATCGGGTGGTAAAGAGCTGGCATACGAACTCGAAGAAAAAGGTTACGACTGGATTAAAAACGAAAAATAGTGGAAAGTGGAAAGTGGAAAGTCGAAAGTTGAAAGTCGAATTTATACTTTTCGGTAAACTCATATTTTAGTCGGAATAAAATTTATACGCCATGCAACTACAGTCATTTGAAGAAATTATCTCTTGGCAAAAAGCCAGAGTATTCACCGCGAGTATTTATAAGATTACGGCTAGTGAGTATTTTATCAAGGATGTGGATTTTAAAAGACAAATACGCCGGGCCGCGATTTCAATTTCTTCAAATATTGCAGAAGGATTCGAACGGCGTACTGATAAAGAGTTTATTCACTTTCTTTTTATTGCGAAAGCATCTGCAGGCGAAGTCCGTTCACAATTATACTTGGCCTATGACCTGCGATACATTTCGCAAAGCGAATTCGCTGATTTATATTCAGATGCTACAGAAATATCAAAATTAATATCCGGTTTTATAAAATACCTGGAAAATAAGAACTTAAAATAAAAACATAAAGATTAAATCGAATGGTCAAGTAGAGTCCGTTTTCCACTTTCCACTTTCGACTTTACACTAACTACATGGAACTAAAAGACAAACTCATATCATCGTTCATGGCATTCGAAGAAAACATCGATGTCCACGCGCAATTGCATGATATCCGCACGGCGGCCATAAAAAATTTCGAACTTAAAGGATTCCCGTCACGACGCGACGAAGCCTGGAAATACACATCGCTGAATTCGGTGTTGAAAAATGATTTTTCGGTTTTCCCGAAACATGACGGTCAGATAGAATCGGCTGAGGTTCGGAAATATTTCCTGCACGAAATCGACACTTATAAAGTCGTTTTTGTCGATGGCATCTTCAATTCATTTTTATCATCGACTACGCATGACGGAATAGACGTTTGCCTGATGTCATCGGCACTTACAAAGCCGAAATACAAAATGGTAATCGACGAATATTTCAATAAAATTGCGAGCAACGACGAAAGTTTGACGACGCTGAATACGGCGTTCGCCAATGAAGGCGCATACATCAACATTCCGAAAAGCAAAGTGGCCGATAAGCCCATCGAAATCATTTATTTCTCAACGGGAAGCGAAGCAGCATTAATGGTTCAACCCCGAAACCTGGTGATCGTAAATGAAAATTCGCATGTGCAAATCATCGAGCGCCATCAAAGCCTGAACGAAAATCCGGTGCTTACCAATTCGGTTACCGAGATTTTTGCAAAAAAACGCGCTATTGTCGACTATTACAAAATCCAAAACGACAACCTCGAAGCATCGTTGATCGACAACACCTATATCGCACAAAAAGAACAAAGCCATGTTTCGGTGCATACGTTTTCCTTTGGCGGAAACATCACCAGGAACAACCTGAATTTCTATCATCAGGGCGAGCGCATCGACAGCACGTTAAAGGGAATTACGATCCTTGGCGACAAGCAACACGTCGATCATCACACGTTGGTTCAGCACGCGACGCCAAATTGTGAAAGCCATCAGAATTATAAGGGAATTTTTGGCGGTCGGTCAACCGGAGTATTCAACGGCAAAATATTTGTCGAAAAAGAAGCCCAAAAAACCGACGCATTCCAGCAGAACAACAATATTTTGTTGGGCGATAAGTCGACAATAAACGCGAAACCGCAACTCGAAATCTTTGCCGATGATGTCAAGTGTTCGCATGGTTGCACAATTGGTCAGCTCGACGAAAAGGCGATGTTTTACATGCAATCACGCGGAATCCCGCAGAAAGAAGCGAAAGCATTGTTGATGTACGCGTTTTCAAACGAAGTCATCGAAAGCATCAAAATCCCGGAACTCAAAAATAGAATTACAAAAATTATCGCCACCAAGCTTGGTGTGAAAATGGGTTTTGATCTCTAGGAGCTAATCGCGCTTTTGCCTTCATCTTTGTTCCCGAACCCCGGGAACAAAGGATACCGGCGCAATCACGGCTAGGCATTATCAGTTTTAACCATACGCATATTAAAATTGCCTATTGGTTTTCAATATTCTAGTCCCATTTTTACCTTATATTTGCAGTTAAGTCATTTATTATGAGCATCATTGTAACATACGCCATTTCTACTTCCACTCCGGCATTATGGTCGATGTCATATCTGCACGACGATATGTTTCTGAAAAATTCCAAGGAATTTGTGTCCTGATCCCTGCTGAGGTCCATAGCGGGGAACCCTTTATTTATTCAATATAAATATTCGCTGTTCGGTTTTGTTTCAGAACAAGTGTGGCTTTAAGCCGCATTTTTGGACCCTGGAATAAAAATACGCGCAGTACAAATTCAGAAACAATGTCAAATCCAATTATATTAACAACAGGTATTTACGATTTAATTAAAGATCACGTACGAAGAAGAAAAGTAACTCCTGAAGAAGGAGAACTGTTAACAACCCAACTCAAATACGCAAAACAGGTACGACGACGAGATCTGCCCGAAGACGTTGTGAGTGTCAATTCACGCGTAACGGTAAAAGACACGGCGACCGGTGAAGAGCAAGAACTCGCATTCGTTCCACCAGGGAAAGGAAAGCTTAAACATAAAACCCAGTCTATCATGACACCCATAGGTCTGGCGCTTGTAGGTTGCGCGGCTGGCGACATCGTTAAGTGGCCGGTAAAAGGAGAACCAAAGGAATTCGAAATCCTCAAGGTCGTAAAAATGTAATCTGAAATCCCGGTATCTGCCGGGATTTTTTATTTTATCGGCTAGTACCAATACTGCCTACAATCTCTTTCAGCATCGAATTAAAGTCAAAGCCGTTATCCGACAATAATCCCATTCTGACGATCACCAAATCTTTCGACGGAATGATATACACCATCTGTCCCTGAAAACCATTAGCCGAGTATAAATCTTTAGGCGCGTCGGGGTAATGGCCGCCGGCGTTGAGCCAAAAATGACCACCATAACGACCGTTGGATGTAGGCGTGGGCGTGGTGACAAAATCGACCCAGCTCTCATCAAATATTTGCTGGCCATTCCAGTTTCCATTGTGCAAATACAGCAATCCGAATTTCGCCCAGTCGCGCGTAGTCGCCCAGCCGTATGACGAGCCCACGTAGTTGCCCGACATATCGGCTTCGATAATCATCGAATGCATGCCAATCTTATCAATCAGTGCCGTGTACCAGAAATCGAGATATTCCTGATGCGATTTAAAATGGCTGCGCAAAATCCCCGACAACAAATTCGTGGTTCCCGAAGAATAATTCCAACTTTGAGCGGGTTTACCTCTCATTGGCTTCCCTATTTGCCGCTGCGTCATGTCGCGGTCGAGGTAAAGCATGGTGGTCGCGTCTGATATTTTATCGTATTGCTCTTCCCATTCGAGTCCGCTGTTCATTTGAAGTAAATGACTCAGTGTAATACCACGGCGATCGTCGTTTTGCCACTCCTCGACGGGCGCGCGATTGGAAATATCGATTTTGTTTTGATGATGAAGTATCCCAAATATAGTTGCGGTAATGCTTTTTGTCATCGACCAACCCAGGATTTTGGAGTCTTTGGTAAAACCGGTGTCATATTTCTCGGCGATGATTTTGTCTTTGTAAATCACCAGCAACGAACGGGTTCGTTTTTCCTTTTTCCCATTGGCATCAAACGATTCGCTTACTGCATTATTAAGGCGCTTATAATCGATATGGCCGAAAATAGTATCAGTGGGTTCATCATTACCGTAGGGAAATGCAAGATCACTGTTTGCAATAGTCCGTTTCGGGACGGGATATGGTTTTGACACATCGAATTGTTCGTCAATGAGAACTGCGCCAAGTCCGTCGCGATACACTGCAGTACGCGGATTAAGCCCGAATATTGTCGAAGTAACCGATTTCTCATCGGTATTGATAACGTTTTTTGAAAGCCGTACCAGATCGATATCGTTATCTCCGTCTTCAATCATCTTAAGATCGCGACCCGATATGAAATGAGCCGACGCTACACTTTTGGCTGAAAAACCTGAGATGAGGTCAAGTTTGTTGTAGTTGAGTGCTACTACAATGACGATGCCTGCAACCGGTACGAGAAGTAAAAATCGGTATTTTTTCATGAGATTGATGTTGGTGCAATTTATGAATTTTCCCTGATCTGGACAGCGGCAGCCTTTCGTTGCAAAAAGATATTGGCAAGTACTTTCGAATTGCATAAATTCCTTATTATAAGTAAAAGCCCGCTTCCGCGGGCTCTCTCACTTCCTCCTTCGTATGGCACTCCGTAATAAATAACTGACCCCAAAACTAACTATGGCGTCTACGGCCGCCAGGATTATTGTCCTGACTATGTCATCCGATGCAATGTTCGGCGCACTGCTGAGAAGTGTTCCTGATACCGTCCCGAATTTAAGTGACGGCAAGTTCATTTATTGAAAGCGTTTTTTGCGCGTCACGTATTATATTTGTTTCAGGCACCCGTTCAATTTCTTACAGGATTACGTTCGCGACCCAGGATTTTAAAACCGAAGGTCTGTTAACTTGAATCGAAGAAGTTCCAATTCGCATACTTTTTTCAACGGGCAGGTCAATTCTTGCGATCCGCGGATCTCCGGGCAGCGGGACCTTGGAATCACCTTCGTCAATCGACAGGATGTCTTCATCAGCCTGCTGTAAAGAAAAGGTGTCTGCTGTCCTGTATTTAATGGATGACTTATTCGGTCTGATTGGCTTTGGCATATAAGAAGTCCATATAATATCCGAATATGTTTAGTTAATAGTTTATATATGCAGAAATTATTGAGTGAAAATTGAATCGAAACGACCCTGTGTGATCTCGACCGTTTCCCCCGTGAGTGGATGAGCTAGATCAAACCAGAAAGTCCCTGAAACGATATTATTTATAAAGTCTAATTTAGTAATTGTGAGTTCGCCACTAAATTCGGAGTTTGTGTTAGCCACTTCGCCGCTTGTCTGGGTAGTCTCAAATAAAGATCCGCCCCATGCATTGTCAGGTACACTTTCCAAAAGTTGATAAGTTTCTCCTTCAACAATAGCTTTGTTATAGGTTCCCAATGTGATGCTTATGGGGTTCTCATCATTATTTCTCCCCTGTATTCCAAAGAAATGTTCTCCATCGATAAATTGGTAGTAACAATTCATAACGTTTCCCTTATGGATAAATGCCTTGCCGTCCACCAGGCAACCTAGCGTTCGCGCGCCGGTCTGCGTGGCAGGTGGCAGCGATTCGAATCCAATGTTTTCTTTATCGCACCCCATGATTAAGATAAAGGTAAAAAGGAAGAATACTTTTTTCATTTTTGTGATTTTTTGTCAATCTAGGTAATATTTGCTTAAAGCACATAAGAATAAACAGCAAAATCGATTAACTGCAGGTTATTAAAACTTAAATATAAAACCTGTCTCGAGCATCAGTATGCCGTTTTGCTTTTATAGTGCTTACCTGCCTCATGATGATACTATTCAGTAAAGAATGTATCAAACCGCCCCTGTGTGATTTCGACAGTTTCACCGGTGGTCGGATGAGTTACATTAAACCAAAACGACCCGGAAACAATATTTTCTGAAAAATCCAACCTCGTTATGGTAAGTTCGCCGCTCATTTGTTCACTTGTATTAGCACTCATCCCGTTCGTGGGCGAAGTCTGGAAAAAAACCGATCCCCAAGCATTTCCATTAGTATATCCTCTTAATTGATAAGTCTCGCCTTCTGCAATTTCTCTCATAGAAGTACCCAAGTCGATCCCTACGGGATTATTATCATAATTGTCACCTTTAATCCCGAAATAGTACTCACCGTCAACATATTGGTAATAGCAGTTAATTACGTTGCTATCATGGATAAAAGCGACACCATCTACAAGACAGCCAAACGTTCTTTCTCCCGTTTGTGTAGCGGCGGGAAGCGGCGGGAGGCCGCCCTCATCGTTACTACAGCTTAATAGTAAAGCAGCGACGACAAGTAAAAACGTATTTTTCATTTTATTTTTTTGGCAATCTAATGACTTTTTACAGAAGTTATTAATAAATTTCGCGCAATGAGTAAGGCCCGACACTAAAAACAGTTCTGCTGCCTTTAAATCGAAAATGTATCAAAAGGATACTTTTGACATGAAGCCCGTCGAAAGAGATCCTTTTCTATCCAAATCCTTTGCCCCCGCCAAAATAAAGAGTGCTTCAAAAAATAATGGTCACAAAAAAAAGACGGCCGAAACCAGGACCGCCCCATTAATAAATTTCCCCCCTGTAAGTTATCACGGTTATATAAAATCTGAAAACAGGGAGAAAAAATTAGTACTTGTTAAGATCAATAATAAACTATATAAACTGAAAGTAGGCGAAATACAGGATGGGGTAGAGGTCCTGGTGGCAACTAAAGATTCGCTGGAAATATCGTTTAACAATGTAAATAAAAATATTAAAAAGTCGTGACTACCTGGTTACAGGTGTAGGATTAAGATTTATATAGCAGTAATAGAATATAATTAATAATTTGTATAGTTAATTTTGGACTGGACAAACCACCGCTTTCACTTATAGATGCTCCCCAGATACTCCCTACATAAAGCATGGGTAGAGTATGAATGTTAAAATGCTAACTGTGATTTCCTAACCAATGATGAATATATCCGCAAATCGCTTTGATGCGCTTAAAAATTTGTGCATTTGTGGCAATGGTACTTATAATGCAACACGTCGCCGCAATAGGGGCTATTTTATGAATTTTAACTCTCCGTTAGCCGCCGGACTTTATGATTTATTTATTCCGCTTTTAAACAAACAAGCCGTAAATTTGTATCAAATTTGACCTTATGTTTGATGTTCACAAAATACGAACACAATTCCCGATATTATCCACCCAAGTAAATGGCCGTCCGCTGGTCTATTTCGACAATGGGGCGACCTCGCAGAAGCCGCAGGTCGTTATCGATGCAATCTCAAAATATTATTCCGAAATCAATGCCAACATCCATCGCGGCGTTCACACCTTAAGCCAACTAGCGACCGATGCGTATGAGGAATCGCGCATAAAAATTCAAAAGCATATAAATGCCGAACATTCGCACGAAATCATTTTCACGACAGGCACAACATCGGCGATAAATTTGGTGGCTAGTGGATTCACGACTTTGCTTGAAAAAGGTGATGAGGTGATGATTTCGGCCATGGAACACCACAGCAACATTGTGCCTTGGCAGATGTTATGCGAACGCACCGGCGCTTCATTGGTTGTAATTCCGATGAATCTTGATGGCGATCTTATCCTCGGGGAATTCGATCGGCTGTTGTCAGGTAAAACTAAAATCGTATCGGTAAACCATATTTCAAATGCGCTCGGAACCGTTAATCCGATTAAATATATAATCGACAAAGCACATTCGGTTGGCGCCGCAGTGATGATCGATGGAGCACAGGCGGCACCGCATCTGCGTCCGGATGTACAACAACTCGACTGTGATTTTTATACATTTTCGGGGCATAAAGCCTGTGGGCCAACAGGCGTTGGTATATTGTACGGAAAAGAAGTTTGGCTGAACAAACTGCCGCCGTATATGGGCGGGGGCGAAATGATAAAGGAAGTCACATTTGAGAAAACAACGTATGCTCATTTACCGCACAAATTTGAAGCGGGGACGCCTAACATTGCAGGTGGCATCGTACTTGGCACTGCGATCGATTTTCTGAACGAAATCGGATTTGAAAGTATACAAAAACAGGAGATGGAACTGCTGGAGTATGGCACCCAAAGATTGCTCGAGATTGAAGGTTTGAAAATCTATGGAACAGCGAAACAGAAAACTTCAGTAATTTCGTTTAATATCGGAAATATTCATCCGTATGATATTGGGACGATCGTAGATAAACTTGGCATTGCATTGCGAACCGGACATCATTGTACACAGCCCATAATGGACTTTTATAAAATTCCGGGAACCTTGCGCGCATCGTTCTCCTTCTATAACACAAAACAAGAAATCGACAGTATGATCGAGGCGCTGAAGCGCGCGGTCACGATGCTGTCTTAAAAATTGAAATCTATGAAAATAGCAGGACTGATTATGATGGTATTGTTTCTCGCGAAAGGTTGCGAAAACGAAAAGGCGGCTGAAGAACTAATATTGGAATATACGGCAAACACCCGCGGATTCTATGAGCGAATCACCATCGAGGGTCAGGCGGCTTATGTCACTTCAGACCGGGATGCCACGACGCGCGGAGAATCGGTGAAAATTTCTGATTCCGATTGGAAAAATCTGGTTGCTTTATTTATGGCAGCCGATATTGAAGGGATGCACGCATTAAAAGCCCCAACCGAAAAACGTTTTTATGACGGTGCAGCCATTGCTAAACTAAAGGTTACTTTAAATGGAAAAGTTTATGAATCGGCCGAATTCGATCACGGCATGCCTCCGGCCGAAATTGCGGCATTGGTCAACAAAATAAACGAATATAGTCAGCGTAAATAATGAGCATAAAAGAAATACAAAATGAGATCGTCGACGAATTTTCAATGTTTGACGACTGGATGCAACGATATGAATATATTATCGAACTCGGCAAGAGTTTGCCATTGATAGATGAGCGTTACAAAACCGACGAAAACATTATAAAAGGATGTCAGAGCAAAGTTTGGTTGCGGGGTGATCACAATGATGGCAATGTAGTCTTCACGGCCGACAGCGATGCGATTCTGACTAAAGGAATAATCGCGATTCTGATACGGGCATTCTCAAACCAGCCGGCATCGGAAATCCTTGAAGCTGATACCGATTTTATAGATGATATCGGTTTGCGGGAACACTTGTCACCTACACGCGCAAACGGCTTGGTTTCGATGATAAAACAAATAAAAATGTACGCATTGGCATACGATGCACAAAACAAAAATTAAGATGGAAGAATTTGATACAGTAATGTTGGGAGAGGAAATCGTGAAAGTTCTAAAGGGCATCTATGATCCCGAAATCCCGGTGGATATTTATGAACTTGGTCTGATTTACGACGTAATGGTCAATACCGATAATGAAGTTAAAATACTGATGACATTGACCTCGCCAAATTGCCCGGTCGCCGAAAGTCTGCCACGCGAAGTCGAGGAAAAAGTGGCGGGTTTGGAAAATGTGAAATCGGCCGAAGTTGAAATTACCTTCGATCCGCCTTGGAGTAAAGACCTGATGAGTGAAGAAGCAAAACTTGAATTGGGAATGTTATAATGGACGAAATAGTCAACAGAATTGCCGGCAGTGCTCTTCAGGTATTCGATCTGGAGGATTATTATATTGATGGGATACGAACCGAGCTCGATATTGCACCATGGTTGGAACAGGGGTTTTTGCTAAAAGAGAAAGATTTTCGGCAGTATCTTAACGATCACGACTGGTCGCAATATACTGGCCATTATGTCGCATTATTCTGCAGCACTGATGCGATCATTCCTGCGTGGGCATTTTTATTGGTAACAATTCACCTTTCGGGCTTCGCTGCCAAGGTGGTTAACGGCTCGTTGGAACAATTGGAAACAAGCTTGTATCAGGATAGGCTGCAATCGATCGATTTCGGTGCCTATCGCGACTCGCCTGTCATTATAAAAGGCTGCGCCAGAAAAGCAGTGCCTACCAATGCTTACCTGCTTGCGGCTCAATTTTTAAAACCGCATGCCCGAAGCATAATGTATGGGGAAGCATGCTCTGCCGTCCCACTTTATAAAAGAAAGTAATTCTTACAAATTATAACCCAAAACCGTCATAGAAATATGGCGGTTTT
The DNA here is from genome assembly GCA_015478765.1 of Flavobacterium sp. Taxonomy (GTDB): domain Bacteria; phylum Bacteroidota; class Bacteroidia; order Flavobacteriales; family Flavobacteriaceae; genus Flavobacterium. The sequence goes on along the minus strand of JADMKR010000181.1, from coordinate 7,332 downwards.
TTTTTTTTTTAATTTTAGTAGTCTTTTCGAGAATGTTGCAAATTTTAACATTATAAAGATGTCATATCCTCAACCAAAGTCCCGATTCACCCTGTGAAATTGCACTATTTATCGACAAACTACGCGTATGCATATTTAACTTTAAAAATTAGGACGGGTTAGATAAAATTTCGTTAAATTTGAGATTCTCTACAATACAAATGTTTCAACAAACTAAAATTTTCTCTATGAAAAACATTACTTTATTGACATTCCTGCTTCTGTTTTCGCACCTTGGATTTTCCCAATTGGACGAAAATTTTGACGCAGCACCTCCTGCTCCAGCGGCTGGAGGTGTCTGGACTTTACCGTCCGGAGATTGGATGATTTTCGACAATGGTGTCGGAAGCGTCAATTGGCAATTGAATACGGGTCCGTTTCCGGCCTATTCAACTCCGAATGCCGCATTTATTACTAATCAAAACGTTGGTGCAGGAAATACCTCGGTAGATTACTTGGCCACGCCATTGGTGCCTATGCCGACAAATCCGCAGTTGCGGTTTATGACGCGTACTACCAGTGCGGGGGATCAAGGTACCATTTACCAAATCCGGGCAGCACCTTCAACTGCCGATCCGAGTTTAATTGCGTCCTATTCAACTTTGGTCGTTGAATACTCTGAGAGTGATTTAACGCACCCGACAAATCTTACCACCTATATTGAGAAAGTGGTATCTATTCCGGCTTCCGTAGGGCCAAATGCATATATCGCCTTTGTAAAAATATTTACGCACCCAGCCGGCCCTTTAACGGGTGACCGTTGGCTGGTTGACGATGTGTTGATAGTGTCTGAGTGCTTTACTCCGACAGGTCTTTCAGCAGGTGGAATTTCACAAACATCGGCCAATTTGAGTTGGAACGCTTTGGGGGCAACCGAATGGGAAATAGAAATTCTTCCGGTCCTCGGCACATTTTCCGGGAACGGGGTTTCGATTACACAAAATCCGTTTACAGCAACTGCAATAACATCGGGAGGCGCTTTTACCACTCCTTTTGCACCTTCGACAGAATATAAATATCGGATAAGAGCCGTTTGCGATGATGGTATTACCAGCCAGTGGTCGGAAGTATTCAACTTCGAAACATCCTCTCCGGGACTCTCGTGTGCATCTCCGATTATCGTAGGCAGTACGCCTTATAGTACAACCGACAATACTGCCAATTACGGAGATACTACCGATGTTGCACAACCTGCGGCATGTGCAGGAACTGCTGCAAACTATATGACAGGTAATGATGTGTTTTACTCTTATACACCTGCTACCTCGGGGGCAATCAGTATCGAGATGACACCGTCAGGAACCTGGTCGGGAATTTTTGTTTATCAGGGCTGCGCCAATGTTGGCGTAAGCTGTTTGGCCGGAGTCGCAAACTCGGGTAATACGATCCGTAGCATTCCTAGTTTAAATGTAACTGCCGGACAGGAATATATCATTGTTATTTCTACCAACGCTTCTCCGCAGACAGTCGCATATAGTTTATTGATACAAACCTTGAATTGTGCTGCACCAACCGGTCTTTCCGCCACCGGAACCGGACCAGACAGTGCCAACCTTTCATGGAGTGCGAACGGTGCCACTTCTTTTGAAGTTGCAGTTCAAACAGCAGGTTCTCCTGTTCCATCCGGAGCCGGAACAACTACTACCATAAATACGAACTATTCGGTTACACAAACTTTGGCTGGCGCACCGCTGGCTTTAGGAACACCATACCAATATTGGGTTAGATCAGATTGTGGCGACGGTACTTTCAGTACTTGGTCGGGTCCCTATTTGTTTAACACTACTTCCTGTACCTCTGGCTGTAATTACACGTTTGTGATGACAGATACTTTTGGAGATGGATGGAATGGCAATACGATGAACGTTATCCAGGACGGGCTTACAATCGCTGTAATTGGACCAACTTTCACCGCAGGGGGTGGCCCGGTAACGGTCTCGGTACCTTTGTGTGACGGTCCGTTTCAGTTATTCTGGAATGCCGGCGGATCCTTTGCCGGTGAAGTAGGCGTTTCCATTGTAAATTCTTTCGGACAGACGATTTTTGTAAAACCTTCTAATACCGGAACTCAAAACTCACAAATTTTTAGCGGCACAGTCGACTGTACCAATCCTCCGTGTTTGCCACCTACTAATTTAACTGTCACCGCACCTACTACCGATGGTGCTGTCCTTAACTGGACACCAAACGGACCGGCTCCGGTTTCATGGGAAATTTATGCAGTGACAACGGGTTCTCCTGCACCAACTGCAGCGACCGTTCCAACGGTAACCATCCCTGGAACGACAACTTTGCCGTACACTATAACGGGATTACTGGCCGATACTCAATATATATATTATGTAAGAGCGGTCTGTGCCGGCCCTGGTGCTAATGATTGGTCGGTTTCGTCGCCAAACTTTACAACACTGCCAACATGTCCGAAACCAACGGCAATAACATTGACCAGTGCGACCGAAAATTCGCTCGTTTTAAACTGGACCAATGGAGGTGCTGAAACCCAATGGCAATATATTGTTCAGCCGGCGAATTTACCGGCTCCAACTCCAGCCAGTATAGGATGGGTTGTGACCGGTTCGCATCCGGTTACAGTATCGGGTTTGACCTCGGGAACTTTGTATAATGCCTATGTAATGGCGATATGTACTCCTACTGATTCCAGTACGGTCGCAGGTCCGGGCAGCGGAAATACAACGATTTGTCCTCCAGCCGACCAATGTTTATATACTTTCACCATGACAGACAGTTGGGGTGATGGCTGGAATGGCAACACAATGGCTGTAATGCAAAACGGAATAACGATCGCCACGATCGGATCTACGTTTACTACCGGAACAGGTCCTGTAACGGTTCAGGTCCCGATATGTAATGGTGTTCCTTTCTCACTCTTTTGGAATACAGGTGGAAGTTTTGCTACTGAAGTAGGTGTTTCAATTACGAGTTTCCTCGGCGACGTTCTATTTACACATACCGCCGGGACAAGTGCGCAAGGCACTACACTCTACTCAGGTACGGGTGAATGTATTCCGCCAACATGTCTTAAACCGACCAATGTTGTAGTATCGGCTATTACGCTGAACTCCGCAACATTTGCATGGACTGACAATAACACGCCGGCTGCTACTTCGTGGGATATCCTGGTATTGCCTGCGGCTGATCCGGCACCACTTCCAACTGCAACTGGATGGACAAACGTAACAACCAATCCTTACACAATGGGCGGATTGGATCCGGCTACTATTTATAAGGTATATGTACGTTCAGTATGTTCTCCTACCGATAGTAGTTTCTGGAGCGTAGGTACAGAATTTTCAACGCCTATTTGTGCGCCGAGTGACCTGTGCGACTATACATTTACAATGTGGGATTCATGGGGCGACGGATGGAATGGCAATACAATGAATGTCACTCAAAACGGTATATTGGTCGCTACATTGACTGGCCCTACAGCCGCAGACGATACCAATCCGGTAACGCAAACGGTCGCGCTATGTAACAACACACCATTTGAACTCTTCTGGAATTCGGGAGGTTCTTTTGCCGGTGAAGTAGGCGTTTCAATCACGAACGCAGCCGAAACCATAATATTTACGAAAGCACCCGGATCAGGTACGCAGAATTCTGTTCTTTTCAGTGGTACTGTTTCCTGTATTCCTGCCACATGTCCGAAACCGGTTCAGTTGGCGGCTACAAACATAACCGAGACTTCAGCAATACTAAGCTGGTTCGAGGCAGGAACTGCTACTCAATGGGAAATTCTTATTTTACCTGCGGGATCACCTGCTCCTACTGCTGCGTCCACTGGAGTGTTGACAACAACCAATCCTTATACTGCGACACTTACATCGGGAACGGCATATGTGTTTTATGTCAGAGCAATTTGTTCGCCAACAGATGTCAGCAATTGGGGCGGACCAGTCGCGTTCACCACCTTGATAGCCAATGATGAGTGCGATGCCGCAATTCCGGTTCCGGTGAATCCTGACCAATCTTGTGCCCAGACAGTTTCTGGAACACTGACTGGCGCTACCGCATCACCTGAGGGGAATACTTGTTTTGGAACGGACGACGACGACGTCTGGTTTGAATTTGTTGCAGTAGGCACAATTCACACGATAGATCTTACGAACGTCACAGGGTCGACTACCGATCTATTCCACGTAGTTTATCAAGGCGATATTTGCGGTTCATTGACACAACTATATTGTAGTGATGCAAACAACAGTGTCGCAAACAATCTGACTCCTGGACAAACTTATAAAATCAGGGTTTACAGCTGGACATCGACACCAAATCAAACTTCAACGTTTACGGTTTGTATTGGAACTGTTCCACCGCCGATTACTACAAATACCACACAGTATACCGCGACCGAATTGGTCGAAGATATTTTATTGAACACTACCTGTGCAAACGTGTCGAATGTGACTTACTCCACGGGAACCAATTTCGGTTCTGTGAACGGGTTAGGGTATTTTGACCAAAATGGTTCGCCTTTCCCTTTCCTTAATGGAGTGGTATTAACAACAGGAAATGCTAACAATGCACCTGGTCCGAACTCAACTACGTTGTCTGATGGCACAACGGCCTGGGGCGGCGATGCCGATTTGACAGCCGTTCTAAATGCGCAGGGAGTTACCGGTACATTGTACAATGCGACAAAACTTGAATTTGACTTTGTTCCACTAACCAATAATATCAGCTTTAACTTCATTTTCGCATCCGAAGAATATGGAACATTCCAGTGTGGATTCAGTGATGTGTTTGCATTCCTTTTAACCGACTTGACAACTGGTGTCACAACCAATTTGGCGGTGGTGCCTGGAACAAACATACCGATTTCAGTTACAACGATTAGAGATGCATTGTATAACGCAAGTTGTGCATCAGCGAATGCTGCATTTTTCGGAACATATTATGCACTGCCGGAAGGATTACCAATGGCAGCTCCTGTTAACTTTAACGGGGTTACCATACCTATGACGGCCACGTCTCCGGTTATACCTGGAAATCCATACCATATTAAATTGGCAATCGCAGATTACTCTGATTCCGCTTGGGATTCAGCAGTATTCCTCGAAGGTGGTAGTTTCGATATCGGAAATATCGACCTTGGACTCGATTTATTGGAAGATACCGGCACGGCGATTTGCAGCGACGATTCGGCTACGATCGATTCAGGCTTGGATGCTTCAGTTTATTCGTTCGTTTGGTTAGTAGATGGTGTGGTGATCGATGGCGAAACAGGTCCTTCGATTACAGTTACCGAAGAGGGTGAATATACACTCCAAGCATCCTACATCGGCACGACGTGTTCTGGTGAGGATAGTATAATTGTGGAATTTTACGATGAGATCCTTCCTGCAACAGGAAATGATTTGTATGCCTGTGGAACTGATACAGCAGTTTTCGATCTTACTCAAAATCAAACGATGATTCTTGCGCCTTTGGGTGCGGGCTATACGCTTTCATACTATACGACACAGGCGGATGCTGAGGCGGGAACGAATCCGATTCTCGTTCCAACAGCTTATACCAATGTGACAAATCCGCAAACCATCTTTGTCCGCGTAGAGCACGATTTGTCCGACTGTTACAACTTTACTCAGTTTGATCTGCACGTAGCCGATTTGACACCGCAGTTTACTTTAACAAGTGCATTTACAATGTGCGAGGGAGAGACTGGAACGGTTGAGGTTACTCCGACGAATTTTGATGTTAACAACGCGACCTTTACCTGGACGTTGGATGGAAATCCATTCCCTGGCAACGGTCCTTTTATAAGTGTTACTGAAGGTGGTGCGTATGCTGTCACCGTGAACACGGGATGTCCAACAACCCAAACTGTCGATGTAACAGTAACACCATTCCCTCAGGTGGTTGCTCCTGCCGATGTAACGGTTTGTGAGACTTACACTCTTCCGGCCCTTGCCATTGGAAATTATTACCCAATGACTGGTGGAGCAGGCGATATGATGAACGCCGGTGATGTGATCACTGAAACAACTACAATCTATGTATATGCTGCCGATGGTACATGTACAGACGAAGAAATGTTTACAGTCACAGTTGCGCCTGCAGTTGCTGATGAACCTGCCAATGTAGTGGAATGTACTTCGTATGAATTGCCAACACTATCAGTTGGTAATGCATACTATACTGCAACAGGTGGTCCGGCCGGAACAGGAACCGAAGTGCCGGCCGGTACGATTTACAATACGGTTGGTACTACTACAACGCTCTACGTGTATGCCGTCAATGGTTTATGTACCGATGAGCATATGTTCACCGTTACAATTGCGGGATCTGTCACAGCCGATGTTTTACCATCTGTTGAAGTGTGCGACAATTATGTGTTACCTGCACTTTCGGCCAACAATAGCTATTGGACTCAAAGTGGAGGAGTAGGCGTGCAGTATGGAGTGGGTGATATCATTAGTTCCACGCAAACCATATACATTTTTGCTCAGGTGGGTACGTGTACAGATGAAAGCAATTTCACTGTAACTGTTAACCAGACCCCAATTGTGCCACAGATGGCGGATGTTAGCGCTTGTGATCAATATCTGCTGCCTACGTTGGCGCTTGGAGATTACTACACAGCTCCGGGTGGGCCAAATGGCACCGGAACTTTGTTGATGCCAAATGACCCTATCACTAGCGATACCACGCTATATATTTACGCAGAAACCGGCACAACGCCTAATTGTTGGGCAGAGGAAATCTTTAATATTTTCATCGTTCCATCACCGGTAGTAAATGCTATCGCTGATGTGAGTTCGTGTGAGTCATATATTTTACCGGCAATCATAGGCGACGGTGATTACTTTACTAATGCAAACGGTCAGGGCAGCATGATGCTCGCCGGCGACGTGATCACATCCAGTCAGACTATCTATGTTTTCTCCAATAATGGCGTTTGCCAGGAGGAGATAAGTTTTGACGTAACTATTGGAGGCAGCCCAGAGTTCACTGTAAGTGGCGGCTGTGAAAACAATGTTTATGTTATGACGGTGAATGTCGTGAACGATTCATTTGATCCCGACATGGCAGTTTACAGTTGGACCTCGGCCGACGGAACAGTGGTCGGTACTACACAAAGTATCTCGATTGCTGAAGGCGGCACTTATACGGTGACAGTGAATGTTCCCGGATCGGGTTGTCAGGATGTTATGCAACCTTTCACTCCGTTGGGTACGGGTTGTTTGATCCAAAAAGGTATTTCACCAAACGGCGACGGCATGAACGATTGCTTTATGCTGGAGGCGTTCAACGTTGACAGGTTGTCGATTT